>JAGTVE010000056.1 GCA_018224485.1 Thioalkalivibrio sp.
CATGCGCACGAAGCCATGGATGTCCTCGGGGTCGAAGCCTCGTTCATTGGCACCCACCCGGCCCCTCCTCCAGACGGCGCCGGCACGATCGACGGCTTATGATGGAGCATCAGGTCCGGCTGCGCTGCGCGCGCGGCCTTAGGAGCATACCCCTAAGGCGCCACCCCTGACCCGTTTTCCTTTTGCCGGGGTGACGCGTGTCGCCATGACCCGTAGCCCGATGATCAACACCACAACAACAACATAGGGGGAATCATGAATCTGGAAAAGGTGGTCTTCGGGTTCTTCATCATCCTGGCGCTGACGCTGAACTTCGGGTTCGTGCTGGGCGAGATCGACAATCCGGCCCACCACAATGTCTGGGAGCTGTTCGCAGCGATCGTGGTGAACCTCGTCGCAACGGTGCTCAAGTTCGGCGACCGCACCCAGACCGGCGCGCTGCTGCTTGCGACCTCGCTGGTTGCGGTCCTCCAGTTGCTGGCGGCCGCGTTGGTCTGGGGCTACGCGGTCAACATCAGCGCTCCGGGACTGACCCCGGCGATGATGTCGGGCATCGTATCCCTGGCGGCCGGGGCGGTGGTGGCCAACGTGATCTCCGTGGTGCTGCTGATCGCGGACACCGTGAACCTGCGCCGCTGACGCCGGCATGGGCAAGGTGCTCTTCCTGTTTCTGCGGCGCATGCGGGCGCCGCTGCTGGCGCTGATCGTCGCCTACGCAGTCTCCGTTACCGGCCTGGTCATCATTCCCGGGGTTGACGACGAGGGCGAGGCCTGGCGCATGGACTTCTTCCATGCCTTCTATTTCGTCAGCTACATGGCGACGACCATCGGCTTCGGCGAGATCCCGCACGCCTTCAGCGAAGGGCAGCGGATGTGGACGAGCCTCACCATCTTCCTGTCGGTGGTGGCCTGGCTCTACGCGATAGGAAAGATCCTGAGCCTGATGCAGGATCCGACCTTCAAGCTGGCGGTCGGCCGGCAGGCCTTCGACCGCAGCATTCGCCGCCTGCAGGCGCCGTTCCTGATCGTCTGCGGCTACGGGGATACCGGCAGCCTGCTCGTTAACGCGCTGCAACAGCGGCGCAAGCGCGTGGTCGTGATCGAACGCGACCAGAATCGCGTCAACGACCTGGCCCTGTCGGCCATGGATGTCCACGTGCCCGGCCTGAGCGCAGACGCGAGCCAGTCCGGTCAGCTCGAGAGAGCCGGTGTCTCGAACCCCTTCTGCGAGGGCGTGGTGGCTCTGACGGACAGCGACGAAGTGAACCTGAAGATCGCAATCACCGCAAAACTCCTGAACCCCGGTCTACCCGTGATCTGCCGCGCCCAGAGCAGAGATACCGAGCGCAACATGCGTTCCTTCGGAACCGACCACGTGATCGACCCCTTCGAGGTCTTCGGAGACCGTCTCGCACTGGCCGTCCACTCGCCGGCGCATCACCTGCTGCATCAGTGGCTCAGCAGCGTGCCGGGAAACGAGCTGCCGATGCCGGTCTATCCGCCGCACGGACGGTGGATCCTCTGCGGCTACGGCCGGTTCGGCAAGGCGGCGAACGCCGGGCTGGCTCGCGAAGGGGTGACAGTCACGATCATCGAGGCGGATCCCGAGGGCACGGGCTGCGGTGAGGATTGCGTGCGCGGACGCGGCACCGAGGCGGACACCCTCCAGGAGGCCGGAGTCGAATCCGCCGCGGGCATCGTGGCCGGTACCAACGGGGACAGCAACAATCTGTCGATCCTGATGACCGCCCACGAACTCAACCCCAAGCTGTTCATGGTGGGTCGGCAGAACCGCGACGACAACGGCATCCTGTTCCAGGCCGGCCGGGTGGACATGGTGGTGCGCCACAGCGAGATCCTGGCCGAGTCCGTCCTCTCCCATCTCGTTTCGCCGCTCCTCCCCCAGTTCCTGGTCCGCTCACGCGAGCGCGATACGGACTGGGCGAACGAGTTGCTCAGCCGGATCGGCGCCGCCACCGACGAGCGGGTACCGGCGGTGTGGGCCGTCGAGATCTCCGAGGCCGATGCGCCCGCGCTCGCAGAGCGCCTGAGACGGGAGGCGGTGTCTGTGGGCCAGCTGCTGATCTTCCCGGGCCAACCGGAAAAACGCGTGCCCTGCGTGCCGCTGCTGCTGCACCGCAGTTCCGGTTCGGAGACGTTGCTGGCGCCACCAGACGACACGCCCGTGCAGGCCGGGGATCACATCCTGTTTGCGGGTCGGCCGTGCGCGATCTACCGGCTTGGCCGTGTCCTGTGGCACCCGTCCACGCTGGACCTGCTGCTCACCGGCGTGGAACGTCCCCAGGGCTGGATCTGGCGCCGCCTGCGCGGGGAGAGTCCCTGAGCCACCGGCACGCGGATATACCGGTTGCCATGCGTCCGATGATACCTTAGCGATTTGATCCACCCTTTCCGGAGTCCACGATGCCGACGACGCTGATCAGCCTGATGGTCGCCCTGCATGCCCTGTCCGCCGCAATCTGGGTTGGTGGCATGTTCTTCGCTTACATGGCCATGCGTCCAGCCGCCGCCGCGCTGCTCCCGGTTCCGGAACGGACCACCCTCTGGCGCGACAGCTTCGCCCGCTTCTTTCCATGGGTGTGGGGCATCATCGTCGTGCTGCTGGCCACGGGGTTCTGGCTGATCTTCGGTCTTTACGGCGGAATGGGCAACGTGGGCATGCATGTGCACTGGATGCTGCTGACCGGACTGGTGATGATGGCGATCTACGCGCACATCTTCTTCGCTCCCTACCGGCGCATGCGCCAGGCGATCGAGGCCCAGGACTGGCCCGAGGCAGGCCGCCGTCTCGGACAGATCCGCATGTTCATCGGCATCAACCTCGTGCTCGGCCTGATCACGATCGCCCTCGGTACCGGCGGACGCTACTGGTGACGGAATCCGGCGTCCGCAGGGATTGTTTGACATCCTTACCCCCTGACCGAATACTTCCGTGCGTCGGAGCCGTGTTCGGCCCCGAACGCACTCTCCGAGACGGCAACACCTCGCACTCGGGCTCTTGCGGCTGACAGGAAGGCCGCAGCGGCACGCCCCCTGGGGGCCAACCGCCATGATCGATACTCGTAAAGAACGACACCCGAAAAAACCGTAGTCCGGCAATACTCGAAGACGATCAAGCCCGACTTAACGCCTTCCCGTGATTCAGTCGGGGTCCGGGCGACCCGCTCCAACGGGCTGATCACTCGGGGTCTTCACGTCGTGCCCTCCGGCCCCGACAGGGTATTGCCTCCGCGGATCACCGCGCCGGAAAGCAGAATTGATCAGCGGCCTGATCCCGACAACAGGGGAGCAACATATGAGTAAAGAAACAAAAGAGATAGAGAAGGAAATAGAGAAACTTGAGGAGGTCTACGCTACAGATCACGAGATCGGGGAACAGAACATCAACCCCCTCGGTCTCGACCTGCACAACCCGGTCTTCCTGACCAGTGCGGTATTGATCCTCGCCTTCGTGATCGGCTCGCTGCTGTTCCCGGACGCAGCAAGCGACGGGCTGACCGCCGCTCGGGTATGGATCGGCGAGACCTTCCACTGGCTGTTCCTGACCGCCGGCAACATCTTCGTGCTGTTCTGCCTGCTGCTGATCGTGCTGCCGGTCGGAAAGATCCGCATCGGCGGCGAAGAAGCAAGACCTGATTTCTCCCTGATGTCCTGGTTCTCGATGCTCTTCGCCGCGGGCATGGGCATCGGCCTGATGTTCTGGAGCGTCGCCGAACCCGTCGGGTACTTCACCGAGTGGTTCGGTACGCCGCTGGACATCGCCGGTGGCACTGAGGAATCCAGGCAGGCGGCACTGGGGGCGACCATGTATCACTGGGGCCTGCACCCGTGGGCCATCTATTCGGTGGTTGGTCTGTCCCTGGCCTTCTTCACCTACAACAAGGGATTGCCGCTGACCATCCGCTCGGCCTTCTACCCGCTCCTCGGTGACCGAGTCTGGGGCCCGTTCGGCCACGTGATCGATACCCTGGCGGTGTTGGCGACGATGTTCGGGCTCGCGACCTCCCTCGGATTCGGGGCACAGCAGGCCGCGTCCGGGCTGGAGTTCCTCTTCGGCATCGACGGTGGGTTACAGACACAGGTGGCGATCATCATCGGTGTGACCATCGTTGCCCTCTTGTCGGTGATGCGCGGGATTGATGGCGGCGTCAAGGTCCTGAGCAACATCAACCTGGCCTTTGCCGCGCTGCTGCTGCTGTTCGTGATGATTGCGGGGGGCATCGTCGCCTTCATAACCAATGCGGCAACCACGATCAGTGGCTACGTGGAATACATGCTGCCGCTGAGCAATCCGGTGGGCCGTGAAGACGAGACCTTCTATCACGGCTGGACGATCTTCTTCTGGGCCTGGTGGATCTCCTGGTCACCGTTCGTCGGCATGTTCATCGCGCGGGTCTCGCGCGGGCGCACCGTGCGTCAGTTCGTCACCGCCGTCCTGCTGGTCCCGACCCTGGTGACCGTGGTCTGGATGACCGCATTCGGCGGCGCCGGCCTGGATCAGGCCCGCGACGGCGTCGGCGCGCTGGCGGACGGCATCAGCGACTCCTCGCTGGCCCTGTTCCAGATGCTGGAACACCTGCCGTTCACCGCGATCACCTCGTTCCTCGCGATCGCCCTGGTGCTGGTCTTCTTCGTCACCTCCTCCGACTCCGGTTCGCTGGTGATCGACAGCATCACCTCGGGCGGCAAGACCGACGCCCCACAGTCCCAGCGACTGTTCTGGGCGACCTTCGAGGGCGTCGTGGCCGGCGTACTGCTCGCGGTCGGCGGTGCGGCGGCACTGACGGCCATGCAGGCCGGGGCGGTCAGCACGGGACTGCCGTTCGTGCTGGTGCTGCTGGCCATGTGCGTGAGCCTGATGATGGGGCTCTTCCACGAACTGCGACTGTTGAAACTCGCGAAGGCAGCCGCAGCGGTCTCGCCGTAACCGGGGGCACGACCCCGGCGCCGCCCGGGGTCGTGGCCCAATCCCGATTGATGGCCCGGCCAGTCCGGGCCTTTTTTTGCGTAAAGGCCGCCCATTTCCCCCCCTCTCCCGCTTGCGGGAGAGGGGCCGGGGGTGAGGGCCGGACCTGACGCCGCGCCCCCACCCCAACCGTTACTCCGGGCATCCTGCCCTCCGCCCTTCGGGCCCGCCTTCGGCGGTTCGAAATCCGCTCCCGGCGGATTCGTCCCCGCAAGCGGGGGAGGGGGTCTTCATCGTCAAAAGGGTGGCGCAGGCACCAGAGGGCCTATGTGCTCGCGACCTCGTGCCGCAGGGGCAGGACGACCTCAGCGCGAATCACCGCACGCGAGCGCGATGCCAGTTCGCG
>JAGTVE010000057.1 GCA_018224485.1 Thioalkalivibrio sp.
GTCTCGCCGCCGGTGCGGTGAAGGCCATCTGAGGAACTCTGCCCGCGTCGGGGGGGTATCCCCGCGTGGATCGGCCGCCCTCCGGGGCGGCTTTTTTTTGTGAACGCCACGGCCGGGACGGTGGGCCCGCTGCGCTTGAGCCACCCTACGCCGAAGGTGCGTCGGAGGGCGGCTCGCCACGGGAGCGGAGAGGACGGCCACTCAAAAAGGCCGTGCCCCGGGAGATCCGCGGCACGGCCCATGACATCCTGCTGCCTGCGAAGGGCTACAGACTGTAGTACAGGTCGAACTCCACCGGATGCGTGGTCATGCGCAGTTGGGTCACATCCTCCATCTTCAGGCTGATGTAGGCGTCGATCATGTCGTCGGTGAACACACCGCCCGCGGTCAGGAAGGCACGATCCTGATCAAGGTGGTCCAGCGCCTGGTCGAGCGCATTACAAACCTGCGGGATGTTCTTCTCTTCCTCGGGCGGAAGGTCGTACAGGTTCTTGTCCATCGCGTCGCCCGGGTGGATCTTGTTCTGGATCCCGTCAATACCGGCCATCAGCATCGCGGCAAAGGCCAGGTAGGGGTTCGCAGTGGAATCCGGGAACCGCACCTCGATACGGCGTGCCTTCGGGCTCATCACGAAGGGGATGCGGATGGAGGCGGAGCGGTTACGCGCAGAGTACGCGAGCATCACCGGCGCCTCGAAGCCGGGGACCAGACGCTTGTAGCTGTTGGTGGAGGCATTGGTGAAGGCGTTCAGCGCCCGTGCATGCTTGATGATCCCGCCGATGTAGTACAGCGCGGTCTCGGAAAGCCCCCCGTAGAGGTCACCGCTGAAGAGATTCGACCCGCCCTTCGAGATCGACATGTGCACGTGCATCCCGGAGCCATTGTCCCCGACGATCGGCTTGGGCATGAAGGTGGCGGTCTTGCCGTGGACATGGGCCACATTCTGGATGACATACTTGAGGATCTGCACCTCGTCCGCCTTGCGCGTCAGGGTCGCGGCACCGACGCCGATCTCGCACTGGCCGGCGGTCGCCACCTCGTGGTGATGGACCTCCGTATGCAGGCCCATTTCGCTGAGGACCTCGCACATGCTGGAGCGGATGTCATGCAGGCTGTCCACCGGCGGGACGGGGAAGTAGCCGCCCTTCACCGTCGGGCGGTGCCCGATGTTGCCGTCTTCGTAGACCCGCTCGGAGTTCCAGGAGGCCTCCTGGGAGTCCACCTTGCAGTAGGAGCCGGACAACGACGAACCCCACTTGACGTCGTCCAGCACGAAGAACTCGTTCTCCGGGCCGAAGAGCGCGCCGTCGGCGATGCCGGTGGAGGCCATATAGGCCTCGGCGCGCTTCGCGAGCGAGCGCGGGCAGCGATCGTAGCCCTGCATCGTGGCCGGCTCGACCACGTCGCAGCGCAGGTTCAGGGTGAGATCCTCGAAGAACGGGTCCAGCACCGCGGACTCGGCATCCGGCATCAGGATCATGTCCGATTCGTTGATCCCCTTCCAGCCACCGATCGAGGAACCGTCGAACATCTTCCCGTCCTCGAAGGTGCCTTCGCTGATCTCGTGGGCCGGGACAGTGACGTGCTGTTCCTTGCCCTTGCTGTCGGTGAAACGGAAATCGATGAACTGGACTTCCTTTTCCTGGATGGTTTTCAGCACGTCGGCTGCGGACATGTACGTTCTCCTTTCACTTGATTTGAACTGATCTGATGGGGATGTATCCGCGCTGCCCGTCCGGCGCTCGCACTAACGGGCACGCATCATTACGCGGGGTCTTAAGCAGGGTTTGTGCCAGTATGATCATTACGCCGAATCGCTCCCCCCGCCGACCGCCTTTCATCTTTTTTTGCACCCTTGTCGGGCGCAGACTGCACTATTCGGGTGCGGATTGCGAGACAGTCTGCGCATTCCTGGTGCGTGCCCGGAATACGATCAGGACTTCGCCGAGCTGACCTTCAAGGCCTGGCTTCGTATACACGAGCTCCGCAAGCTCCACCGCGCGTTCGTTCAGCTCGGTGCCACTGGTGTCGTCCTCGAGGCGGAGGGTAAGCGTCACGTGGACACGCCCTCCGAGGTAGTGCAGGCCCACCTGCTCGATGAGCGCGAGCTCCGGCAACCCCTCCCAGGCCCGGCGGATGTGCGCGGTCACCGCCGGCCGTAGCGGCAGGCCGGCGCTGCGCAACTGCTCTTCGTCGTTTTCGGGATCCACATGCACGGTCACGTCGCGCAAGGTCCCCATGCTGTTCCGGATCGCGCGATAGACCTCGTCGGCGATCTGGTGTCCCTCCGATACGGAGATCCGCGGAGCCACCTGGATGTGCACATCCGCCGCGGCCTCGTTCCCCAGCTTGCGGGTCCGCAACATGTGCGCGTCCTTCACCCCGGGCACGCCATCGATGGCCTGCTGGATCACGTCGACCTGCTCCGGCTCCAGCGCGGTATCGATCAGCTCGGCGGCACTCCTGAACATCAGCTGCCAGGCCATATGCAGGATGAACAGCGCCACCACCAGCGCCGCCACGGCATCCAGCCACGGCCAGCCGACCACGGCGCCGCCGATGCCGATGAGGACGACCACGGA
>JAGTVE010000058.1 GCA_018224485.1 Thioalkalivibrio sp.
GCTTGAGCGCGAGTGCGCGGATGCGGACGTGGACCGGGCGGCGGCCCGGGAGCAGGCCCTCGAGGAGGAACTGCGCGATCTGCGCGCACGCCTGGAGGCGGCGGTCGAGAACCGCGCGTCGGCCCGCAAGGCCTTTGCGGCGATCGGCGGCGATGATGCCGCGGCCCGGGTGGCGGCCGACCGGGAGGAGGCGCTTGCCGGGATGCGTGAGACCGCGGAGCGCTACGTGCGCGCGCGCACCGCCGCGCAACTGCTGAAGTGGGCGATTGATCGCTTTAGGCGGGAGAAGCAGGCGCCGATGTTACAACGCGCGGGAGAGATCTTTGCGACCCTGACTGAAGGCGCGTTCTCGGCGCTCCGGGTGGACTATGACGATCGGGATCAGCCGCAGCTGAGTGGACTTCGGCCTGGCGGCGCAAGTGTTCCGGTGCCCGGTCTCAGCACCGGCACCGCCGACCAGCTCTACCTCGCATTGCGCGTCGCGTCGATCGAGGACTACCTGGACCGTTCCCCGGCGTTGCCCTTCGTCGCCGACGATCTGTTCGTCAACTTCGACGACCAGCGTTCAGGGGCCGGTTTCGAGGTGCTGGGACAGCTGGCCACCCGAACGCAGGTGCTCTTCTTCACGCATCACCGGCACCTGATGGACATTGCGCGCGAACGGTTGGGCGAGCGCTTGCACGTGCAGCTTCTCGCCGACGCCTGAGGCATCGTCACCCGGGTTCAGTTTCCGAAGACCTCCTTGAGCAGGTCGGTGGTGCGTGCCGCGGGGTTCTCCCGGATCCTGCGTTCCTCTTCGGCCAGCAGCGTGAACACGCCGTCCAGGGCCTCGCTCGTCACGTACTCCGTCAGATCGAGCTCGTCGAGCGCCGAGATTCCGGGAACGCGGGTGCCGACCTGGTCGGTGAGTTCGGTGTAGGCCCGGGTCACGCCCGTCTCCTGCATCGACTCGCTGACGATCGGCCGAAAGGCCTCGCCGATGGGTTCGCCGGCGCGCCGACGCAGGAAGCGCGTCGCACCGTCGGCAGGTCCGACCAGGATGCCGCGCGCGTCCTCGATTGTCATATCGCGAATCGACTGCAGGATGATCTCTTCCGCCTGCGGTGCCGCCTGCTCCGCGGCGCGGTTCGTGCCCTCCCCGAACTCGTCGACCTGCCGGCCCAGTCCGACACCGCGCAGAAGGCTGCTCGCGGTATCAAGCGGTCCGGGCATCGGGATCCGGATCTTCGCGTTGTCCGAGAATCCGCCAGACGTGCCGGCGGTTTCAATCGCCCGCTCGGCCCCCTTGATCAGCGCCTCCTTCAGTCCGGCGGCCAATGTCTCGTGCTCGGCATCGAGCGGCACGGTATCCGGCTCGGCACCCGGCTCGGCGGGTTCGGTGGAGAGGTCGGGAACGGCCCCCTTCAGCCGCTCCGTCCAGCTGCCCTGTCCGAGTGCAGAGGTGGAGAAGGCGAGAGCGAGGAGGGCGGTAAAGAGGCCGGCGCGGGTTCGGATGTTCATGTCTGTGCTGTTCTCTATGCCTGGTCAGCGGTGGCGGTCAGTGTTTCGGGGGACGCGGATCGTTCCGCGGCTTCACCCCTGAGGGAGCGGGACCGAATGAGAGTGACGCAAAGCACACCCTCGGTCAACGCCATGACCGCCCGAATTGCGCCGCCACGGGGGATCCTTTGCACCATCTCGACGGTTCGGGCGCCACTACCGGGGTGCGTCGTTCCGGGCTGCGTTCAGAGTGAACCGACGGGGAGTTCGTCGCGCATCTCGAGGACCAGGCTGACGCGCCGGTTCAGTGCGCGGTTGACATCGGAATCGTTCGGAGCACGGGGGCGGGTGTCGGCATGCCCCGTCACGCGGATGCGCTCCTGCGGGATCCCGTGTGCGATCAGCTCCCGGGCAACCGTGGTGGCCCGGATAGACGAGAGTTCCCAGTTCGACGGAAACTGCGGCGTGCTGATCGGGACGTCGTCGGTGTGGCCTTCCAGGGAGATCTTCAGCCGCTCGTCCTGAAGTGCCGTTACCAGCTCCTCGATCAGAGCCGTCCCAGAGTGTCCCAGGTCGGCCGTACCGGAGTCGAAGAGGATGCCGTCGCCGACTTCCAGGCGAAGCTGGTGCCGATCCAGCAACAGTTCCAGGTCCTCCTGTTCGCCACGGCTGGCGACGAGATCCATCAGGGCCTCGAAGGCCGGCGGCACCGACGGCTCCGCGCCGTGCTGCACAACCTCCGGCGGGGCCGGGGATTCCGCGGGCATGGACGCGGCCGGTTCCGGGGCGTCCGGCGCTTCGTCGGCCGGGTCGTCGGCCAGGGGTTCCGGCCGGGCCGGCGTCGCCTCCTGACTGAGGATCGGTGCCGCTGCAGCGTGCCAGATCGCAGGCTCGACCTCAGCTGCGGATCCTGTCTCGGAGCCGGCAGGCGGACCGGCCTCGGTCGGACTGACCGCGGGATCCGGCTCGCTCCGGTCTGGCCTCTCAACGGGAGGGGAAAAACCGGCGAGGGGCTGAATCTCTTCGGGCTCGACGGCGCTCAGCTGGTTCACCTGCAGATAGGTGGCGCCCAGGAGGGCTGCGAACAGTGTGACCAGCAGCAGGAGCAAGTCCATGTACCCAACGGTCCAGCTGCTGTCGCCGGAGGCGTGCTCGGCCCCGGCCTCCTCGAACTCGACGGTCTCCCTTCGTTGCCGAGCCGGCGCGGCCGTAGCTGGCGCCGCCGCGCGCTGGCGCTCCCGCCAGCCACCCTGCCGGTCCAGCAGCACCCGTCCGGTCATGCGCTCATTCCCTGCAACGACATGGATCGCCCTTTCGCCGCTTCGCGCCCGGGTCCCGTCTCGGGCCCGGCCGCGCCCATGAATTCGCCGATCAGCACGGGGTGCTGGCGTTCGTAAAGCATCATGATCGCGTCCACCAGCATGTTCATGTGCAGAAGCTGCTGCCTCGAACGATCCTCCAGCTTCAGCGCCAGCGGGCGGAAGACCAGATTGGCGATCAGCAGGCCGTAGAGCGTGCTCATCAGCGCGAAGCCCATGGCCATGCCGATGTGTTCAAGGCCGGACTGGCCGAGGCTCCCCAGCATGGTCACGAGCCCGAACAGGGTTCCGAGCATGCCGAAGGCCGGCGCGAAGGTGGCCATCGTGCGCAGGATGCGGATGTCGCGGTTGTCGTCCTCCTTCTGCTGTCGGATGCGCCAGTGCAGCATGCGTCCGAGCTCCTCGCCATTGTGCGGGTCGAGGGCGAGGCGCGTGCCGCCGCGCAGGAACGGGTCCTGGATCGTGGTCGCGGCCCGTTCCGCGCCGCGCACGTCGCCGCGGCGGTAGCGCTCGGCGATCTGCAGGAAGGGCTTGTAGTCGACGGCGGTCGAGGTCTGCGTCTCTCGGAACAGCGCGGGGATTCGACGCAGCAGGCTCAGTACGGGCCCGGGCGAATGACCGATCACCGAGGCCAGGAAGGTGCCGCCGAGCACCAGCACCAGCCCGGGCAGGTTGATGCCGCTCAGGCCGAGGCTCAACCAGAGCAGGACACCGACCGCCAGCGTGCCCAAGAACGTGAGACCGAAATAGAGTTTCCTGCGCATGCCAAACCCCGCGACGAACGTATTCGACAGGGCTGCATGCAGGGGACGTGCCAGGGTCCATCCGGGGCGGCAGGTGCCCGGATTTCCGGTGAATCGAATCGTTTTGCCGTTCCGCGGCCTTGACGCGGCGGCAAAAAATCGCCGCCGGCTGCCGGTCCTTTCACCGCTTGCGTCAATACCCCGTCATCCGCCGTCCCCGGTCGGCGCGGGCACCGGGCAGTCTGCAGCGGGCGGTTACGGCCGCGGGGGCCGAGTCCGCCGCGGCGCTGGTGATCGATCAGGCTCACCACGATTATTCGGCTGCGGAGCAGTGGTCCCCGGTCACGAACGGCCCTTAGCCGCGGTCTGGCAGGGCTGCGTCAGCGCGGCTCGAAGGCGAAGCCGAGGGCCTCGAGCAGGTCTGGGTCATCGAAGTGCCGACGCCCCACGAAGGCGATCGCGTGCAGTCCCCGCTGACGCATCGCGCCCGCGGAGGGAACGCCGAGCGGCCACAACACCAGCCGCTCCGGCCGTTGCGACTGCCGTATGATGCCAGTTGGGCCGAATAGGCTTCGGGCGGAATCCACTGCCGGCAACTGCAGCTGCGATGCATAGTCCTCGAGGGCGTAACGCTCGGTGGACGTGGATGGGATCGCTTCACCGACGTCGACGATGTAGTGGCTTCCTGCCTCCAGCCGCAGGCGCAGCCCGCAGTCCCCGGCCAGTCCGGGGGACAGCGGGAATGTCAGGGGGCGCTCGCCGTCCAGTCCCTCCAGGTCAATGTGGCTGCCGGCCGGCACGAACAGCGTGTGATAGCAGCCGCACTGGTGAATGCTGTCGTAGAGCACGGGGCGCAGCTGGTGGTCCAGTGTGACCCGCCAGAGGATGCCGCTCAGGTCCCCGGCGTACAGATCCAGGCCACTCTCGGCCGGGCGCTCCGGAAACCAGAAGGCGTAGTTGAGCTGGAGCAGGGTCCGGGACCCGAGGCGGGTGTGACTGAGGTAGGTGAAGACCACGGGCCGAGTGGTGTCGATCTCGATTCGCCCCTGTTCATCCAGACGAGGCGCTCCGATGCGGTCCGCCTCGGAGCGCTGCTCGACGACCACCTGCGGCATGAACTGTCGGAACAGCGCATCCTGCTCGCCTGCCGAAGGCCGGGGAACACCCAGCGCATCGGTATCCAGCCGGACCGGAAGCGGCGCGGATGCAGCACTCGCCTCCGGTCCGGAGTAGACGATCCGGCGTTCGAAGCGGGTTGCGCGCCCAGCCAGGTAGCGTGCGGTCATGTCGCGCCGGTAGCCCGCGATGAAGCCCCGTGCGACCAGGCTGGTGACCGGGTACAGACCCAGGATCCGGGCCGCGGTGCTGTAGCTGCCCGGGACCCGGTAGGCGGCGGCGTCGAGCCTCTCTGGCGGGTAGGTAGCCAGGAAGCACGAGGTCAGCCGGGAGTCGAGGTCCGTGAAGTGGTGACGGTCTTCCAGGCCTCGGCGCGCGTCCCTGCCCAGGCGCGCGAATTCCACCGCGTAGGCGTCCCGGCCGAGATCGAAGGCGTGGCCGCGCCAGGCCATGCGGGCGTTCGGGGGGAGCTCGTCATAGGTGAAGCTCGCGAGAAAGCGGTTGGTGCGCAGCAGCGGGTGGCCGTCGATGCGCCGCAGCCCGGGCTCGAAGTGGGTGCTGGTGCTGATCGCGTGATCGAGTTCGGTCAGCAACGCCTGGCAGATCTCCGGCTCCGGGGCCGAATGCTCCGGAACGGCACTGCAACCCCAGAGCGCGAGGGCCGCGACTACAACCAGCCCCAGCTGCCGCGCTCCCCGATAAGCGCCTTCCGCCCGGCCGAACGGCAGCGACCCGTTGCGTCGATGTTCCGCGCTTGACGACGATCCCCGCCCCCTGAATCCGGTTCTTCTTTCACGCTGTCCCAACCTCATCTCCCGCCTTCGGTTGTCGTGGCCTTGACGCGGTGACTGGATCATCATAACGCCGCGCAGGGGACACGAAGA
>JAGTVE010000059.1 GCA_018224485.1 Thioalkalivibrio sp.
CACGCTGGGTGGCCTGGTGTTTACGGTCCGGCGCAAGCTTGGGCCGGCACTGGCGGAGCGCGAGGGAGCGCTGCTCCAGGGCCTGCGGGAACTGGCCGGGTCGGAACTTTCGGTCGATGACCGCCTTCATGCCTTCGCCGGAATCGCCGGCGAGGACAAGAAGTTGCGCCGTGGGCTCTGGGACCTCGCGGCGGAACTGCTGCACCTCCGGGAGCCGGAAGCGGTGCCCATGGCGGCCCGCTGGGTCTGGGATGCGGGCACGACGACGGGCGCCTTGCGCGAGTTCATCCAGGGCAACGACACCCTGCGGCAGGTCCCGATCGGCGACACCGTCGCCGCCATCGAGGGTGCGCGCCGGTGGTTCTACGATGCGCTGGGCGAGGAAGGCTTCTATCGTGACCTGCCCTTCGTCGTCGACCTGGTGTGGGCTCAGGCCTATTCCGATTATGCCCGTTCCCTGTCGATGGGCATGGGGATGATCGACGCACAGTTCGGAGCCCAGCAGGATCCGCTGGAATTAGTGGTGAAGATACTCGGCATCGACGCGCCGGGCGGGCGCCTCAAGGCTGCTACGGAGGAGACCCTGCACTAGGGAGCCACCGAACTGGGCCCGTCGCCTCGGCGGTTGGCCGGGTGTGTCCCAGCAGAGAATCAACAGTAACGTCCGGCGAGACCCGGACGCCGGGAGAGAGAACGAAATGGCGATACATGAAAAGTCACTGATCGAGGCCGAGCGCCTGCTCGAGCACGACTCGCTGGTGGTCGACGGTGTCGACGTATCCGGCCACTGGAATACCATGATCACGCCGCGCACGATCAAGGACTACGACGACGACTTCGAGGCGAAGATCCAGTCCTACGCCGGCGGCGAGAATGTCCATCGCTGCTGGCAGTGCGGGTCGTGCACCAACTCCTGCACGATGTACGCACAGAACGTCCAGTTCAATCCGCGCTACTGGATCTACCTCACTCGTCTCGGCCTGACCGACGAGCTGATCAAGGACAAGGACATCATCTGGCAGTGCGTCTCCTGCAACAAGTGCACCAACATCTGCCCCAAGGACGTGAAGCCCGAGGGCGTGATGAAGGCGCTGTCGCACTGGATGGAAGAGGAAGGCATCACGGAGAAGTCGCCCTCGCGCATCTTCGACGAGGAGTTTGCCGACCAGATCTATGCCCACGGGCGGATCGAGGACTCCAAGGTCCTGAAGAACTTCTTCAAGAAGACCGGGCAGCCGCTGATCCAGGGCTGGCTGGTGGAGTTCAGCAAGAGAATGATGAAGGGCCTGCCTGTCGCACACGGCATGCGCATGGGCCTGAATCTGGTCTTCACGCCGAAGACCAAGAGCTGGGGCAAGACCGGCGAGGTCCTCCAGGCCTACGTCCGCGAACAGAAGGAGGCCGCTCATGGCTAAGGTTGCTTACTACCCGGGTTGTGCACTGGAGGGCTCCGGCGGCCCCTACGACCGGTCCACCCGCCAGCTGGTGAAGGCATTGGGTCTCGAAATGGAGAACCTGCGAGACTACAACTGCTGCGGCGCGATGGAGGTGAAGAACGTCCACCCGATGCTGCAGACCTACCTGTCCGCCCGGAACATGGCCATCGCCTCCGAGCAGATGGGCATGGACACGGTCATGGCGCCGTGCAACGGCTGCTACCACAACCTGAAGAAGGCGGAGTTCGAGACCGCGACCTCGCAGGATGCGATGGATACCGTGCAGGACCTTGCGCGCAAGGCGGACGATCCGGTCTACAACGGTGATGTGCGCACCCTGCATCTGCTCGAGTGGCTGATGGAGGAGCTGGGTCCCGAGGGCATCAAGCAGAAGATGACCAAGAGCCTGAACGGCATCAAGATCGCCAACTACTATGGCTGCATGTACACGCGGCCACGGCAGATCTTCCCGGAAAAGGACCAGGGCCCGGGTTCCGAATCCAGCTACAAGCCGCACTTCATGGACGACCTGCTCGCAGCCGCCGGGGCCGTGAACGTCGATTATCCGCTCAAGACCTCCTGCTGCGGCGGCGCGCATACCCTTTCGGATTCCGATACCTCGACCCAGCTGGTGTTGAACCTGCTGCAGGCCGCCGAGGATTCCGGCGCCGAGGTGATCGCGACGGAGTGCCCGACCTGCCACTCCGGCCTGGAGATGCACCAGGTCCGAGCGGAGACGGAGTTCGGTATCAAGACGGGTGTGAAGGTGCTGTACTTCACGCAGCTCCTCGGACTCTCGATGGGCCTCTCACCGCGCAAGCTGGGCATCCACGAGAACGTCAGCGACTCGATCGGTCTGCTCAAGGAGAAGGGCGTCATCTGACCGGCTCCCCGGGCCATGGGGCGACGGGCGGGTGACCACGCGCCCCGCCCCACCTCCGCCGGCCACCCCGGCGGGATACGGGAAGGACGCGGCGTCTGCCGTACCCGCGGGCAAACAACCGGCGTGCTAGCGGGCCAACGTCGATTGCAGGAGGCAACACATGGAGTGCAACGGCTGCGAGTTTCACCCGGAGCTGTTCTACGACGACGAATTCCAGATCTGGGTGCGACGCGAGGACGACGATACCCTGACCGTCGGAATGACCGACCTGTCGCAGACCATCGCGGGCAAGATCATCCACGTCCGCGTACGCCGGCCCGGCACTCGCCGCCCGCCGGGCAAGCCAGTGGCCACCATCGAGAGCGGGAAGTGGGCAGGGCCGATCCCGAACTTCATCGATTGCACCATCGTCGAAGGCAATACCGAGGTCCTGGAGAATCCCCTGCTCCTGAACTCCGATCCCTACAACGCGTGGGTCGCTCGCGTCGAGGCCGTGAATGGCGCCGAGACGGCGCTCGACGCCTTCGTGACCGGTGACGAAGCGGAGAAGGGCTACTGCCAGCGCGCTCGCGACGAAGACATTCATTGCCAGCGACGCACCCGTTGACGGGAGGGACGTCCGAGATGAACCCCGAGCACTACCTGGACAACGAAGAACAGACCGTCGTGATCGTGATGACGTCGGGCCCCTCCGATCCCCACCGCTGCGCCACGCCCTTCTATCTCGGCTCGGTGCTGGCTGCGATGGATGTGGACGTGCACATCTTCTTCACGATGGAGGGTGTCCGCCTGATGCAGAAGGGCGTGGCCGAGGAACTGAGGGCCATGGAAGGAGGCAAGTTGATTATCGATTTCATCCGTGATGCCAAGCGGGCCGGTGTGCGGCTCCACGTTTGCCACCCCGCCTTGCCGGGGTATAAAATCGACGCATCAGCCGACCTCATCCCCGAGGTCGATGAGGTGAACCGGGCCAGCGAGCTCGCCGATCTGGTCCTGCGTAGCGACAAGACGCTGAACTTCTGAGACCGGTTCTTCCAATGTGTCAGACAACGGGAGGGCATCATGGGTGCAGTTCGGGGTTGTGAGTTTCCTGAAGACCTGCTCTACAACATCGAGAATAACGTGTGGGTGCGGAAGGAGAGCGATGGCACAGCCACCGTTGGCTTGACCTCCTACGCCTGTTCGCTTGCGGGCACGATCGTCTCGTACACGCCGAAGAAGGCCGGGAAGACCGTCAAGCAGGACAAGTCCTGCGCGACCGTCGAGTCCGGCAAGTGGGTGGGCCCCGCGAAGACTCCGGTGACCGGTGAAGTGGTCAACACCAATGACGCCGTAGCCGCCAAGCCAGGGCTGATCAACGAGGATCCCTACAACGAGGGTTGGCTGGTGAAGATGCAGCCCGAAGACTGGGACGGCGAGTCCGGAGACCTGAAGACGGGCGCCGATGCACTTTCCGCCTTCGAGGCGAAGATGGAGGCCGACGGCTTCGGCGGCTGCTGAAACCCGGCGCCAGGCCACGCAATCAGCCGCCAGTTCGTGAACACGAGCCGGCGGCTTTTGTCGTTTGGGGGCAGGAAGGAGGCCGCAAACGGGTAGCAGGCGACCGCCCTCGCCAATCCGGCGCCGGGGAAGGTCGCCCAGATTGCCGCCCACCCACAGCATTCGCCCCAGCCCCCTGTAGGAGCGAGCCTGCTCGCGAACGCGCCGCAGGCGCGTATACGCCGGACACCCTTCCGACGCCCATTCGCGTGCAAGGCGCGCTCCCACAAGGCCCGCCCACCCACAGCATTCGCCCCAGCCCCCTGTAGACATCATGGATTGACCTGTCCGACCTCGAAAGCGTGGGTTATGTTTTCGGGGTCGGAAAACCACCTTCAACACAGAGCCATTACCGAGGGGACAGGTCATGAAAGAGTCTATCGCGAATGAGATGAAGGATGCAGGGTCAGTGACGGGGCTGGCCGGGGTCATGCAAGCGGTTGAACA
>JAGTVE010000060.1 GCA_018224485.1 Thioalkalivibrio sp.
GAGGCGGACAATCTGCTGACCGGGCTCCAGCTGCACGGCCTCATGCCGGAACCGCTGCGCGTGGCGCACCTGATCGCCGGCGGTGTGACCACCGGCGAGAGCCGCCACCGGCCCTGAGGCCGGTCCGGTTTGGCATGCGGTTCACGGTTCTCTATTCTTGAGCCCTGCTCATTGCGCCCCCGAAGACCGGTCATGCATTTCTCAGGACAAACCGGAAGAAGCCTTGGGACGTCTGCGCGCTGCGCGTGATGGCGGAGAGCGGGCATACATCGTCCCGAGGCGATCGTGCTGGTCGATGAACAGCCGTTCGCAGTCGGGATGGACGTGATCACGGCGGCCGAGTGCGAGCCCGTGCGCCGGGCAATCGACCTGCAGCGCGTGGTCCTGGAGCGTGGAGAAGGCGATGTGGTGACGGTGACCGTGTGGCGGGACGGCAGCGAGCGCAGCTTCGAGATCGAACTGGAGGTGGTGCCCCTCGAGGCCGACTGACAGCGGCCGCTGCGCCACCGGTAGATGGAGGAAGCGGATCGATGGGAGACGAGGACCTCGAGCAGGAGGGTCGCCGGCAGGCGCTGGCGCTGCTGCGGGCCTGCGCGACCGAGGCCGGCTTTCTGGCATCGCCGACTGACCGCTCCAACTATCGGCGGGTCTGGGCGCGGGACGGGGCAATACTGTCGCTGGCTGCCCTGTGTGCGCAGGATGAGGAACTGATTGCAGCCGCGCGCAGCACCCTGCACACCCTGGTTCGCCATCAGGGACCGCACGGGGAGATTCCGAGCAATGTCGACCCGGTGACCGGACGTGTCAGTTACGGGGGCACCACCGGGCGTGTGGATGCCGACCTGTGGTTCGTGATCACCTGCGCAGAATACTGGCAAACGACCGGAGACGACGACTTCCTCGATGCGATGCTTCCGGCCCTCGAAAAGGTGCGCGCCCTGCTCGGTGCTTGGGAGTTCAACAATCGGGGGCTGCTGTATGTGCCGCCGACCGGGGACTGGGCCGACGAGTACCTGCAGAGCGGATATGTTCTCTACGATCAGCTGCTCTACCTGCAGACGCAGCGCAGCCTCGCCGCCCTGCACGCTGGGGTGCACGGCTCGGCGGACCACACCCTCGAGGAACGGATCAGCCACCTGTATCATCTGATTCGCGCCAACTACTGGTTCAACGGTGATGCCGATCAGGCCGGGGACGCCTACCACGAGGTCTTGTACCGCAGGGGACAGGAGGCCGCGCCGCACCGCGCGGACCGCTACTGGCTACCGTCCTTCTCGCCCACCGGTTACAGTTACCGCTTCGACACCTTTGCGAACGTGCTCGCCTCCCTGCTGGGCGTGGCCGACGACGACCAGCGCGAGCGGGTCGACCGCTACATCGCGGAGGAACTGGTCGACGACGAGCTGCCGCTGCTGCCGGCATTCCACCCGGTGATCGAGCCGGTCGACGAGGACTGGGAGGATCTTCAGGTCATGTTTTCCTACACCTTCAAGAACAAGCCCTACGAGTTCCACAATGGCGGTCTGTGGCCAATGCTCACCGGTTTCCACGCGGCCGATCTGGCCCTGCGCGGGCATGCGCAGGCGGCCCGCCGCTACCTGCATGCGGTGCATGCTGGGAACCGGCTCGCGATGGACGGCGAGGATTGGTCCTTCCCGGAGTTCGTGCATGGCCGTGACCGGACACCCGGGGGGACGCGCCGCCAGGGCTGGAGCGCGGCCGCCGCGGTGATCGCCGAAGCCGCGCTCGAGGGGCGCAAGGTCTTTGGGGTACGCGATGCCAGCTGATCACGTGGTGCTCTGCACCGATCTCGACCGGACCATCATTCCGAACGGGGATCAGCCGGAGTCCCCGCAGGCCCGTTTGCTGCTGCGCCGCTTTGCCGCGCGCCCGGAGTCCACGCTGGTGTACGTTAGCGGGCGCGACGAGGGCCTGCTGCGGAACGCGATACGGGACTACGACCTGCCGGTGCCCGACTATGCGATCGGCGATGTCGGCACGACCATCTACCGCGTTCACGGGGACGACTGGCAACCCATGGAGGCCTGGTCCCGCGAGATCGCGCCGGACTGGCAGGGCATGGAGGGGGCGGATCTGGCCAAGCTCCTGCGCGGCGTCGAGGGCCTGCGCCTGCAGGAGGCGGAGAAGCAGAACGACTTCAAGCTCAGCTATTACGGTCCGGAGGATCCGCGGCCCGAGGAGCTGCTGTCCGATGTGCGGCGGCGAATGAAGGAACACGGGGTCCGGGCCAACCTGATCTGGAGCATCGACGAGCAGGCGCACTGCGGGCTGCTGGACGTGCTGCCCGCCTCCGCAAACAAGAGCCATGCGATCGCCTTCCTGATGCAGGACAGGGGCTTCGACGACCGCCAGACGGTCTTCTCGGGCGACAGCGGCAACGACCTCGAGGTGCTGGTCAGCGGCCTGCAGGCGGTGCTGGTACGCAATGCCCCCCCGGAGGTCCGCGAGGAGGCCGAGCGCCGCGCCGCCGAGTCAGGAACAGCCGATCGGCTCTACGTCGCCCGTGGCGGATATCTGGGCATGAACGGCAACTACGCCGCCGGCGTGCTGGAAGGCCTGGTGCACTACCTGCCGGACGTTCGCGCCTGGCTGGAGTCGGACCCGGCGGCCTGAAA
>JAGTVE010000061.1 GCA_018224485.1 Thioalkalivibrio sp.
CGGGCCGCGAGTTCCTCGGTGAACTCGGGCTGGACGGCCGCCTGCGCGCGGTCGGCAGCACCCTTCCCGCCAGCCTGGCGGCGCGCGACAGCGGACACCAGCTCGTGCTCGGCCGCGACGACGGCCCCGAGGCCGCCCTGGCGGCCGGCGCCGACGTTACGATCGCGGACCACCTGCTCGAGGTCTGCGCGGCGCTCCACGGCCGGGCCGAACTGGAGCCTGCCGCACCCCCGGAACCACAGCCCGTCGCCTTTCCGGACCTCGCCGACGTGCGTGGCCAGCGGCAGGCGCGTCGCGCACTGGAGATCGCCGCCGCCGGCGCGCACCACCTGCTGATGATCGGCCCGCCGGGCAGCGGGAAGTCCATGCTCGCCGCGCGCATCCCCGGGATCCTGCCACCGATGACCGATGCGGAGGCCCTGGAGACCGCCGCGATCCATAGCCTGCGCGGCTCCGATCACCTGCACCGCAACTGGCGCTGCCGGCCCTTTCGTTCGCCACACCACACGGCCTCCGGCGTGGCGCTGGTCGGCGGCGGCTCGAACCCCCGACCCGGCGAGATCTCGCTGGCCCACAACGGCGTGCTCTTCCTCGACGAACTGACGGAGTTCGACCGGCGGGTGCTCGACGTGCTGCGCGAACCGCTGGAGACGGGGGTGATCCACATCGCGCGCGCCGCCCGCCAGGCGGAGTATCCGGCGCGCTTCCAGCTGGTCGGCGCGATGAACCCCTGCCCGCAGGGCTTCGACTGCGATCTCGGCGAGCGGTGCCAGTGCACGCCCGAGCAGCGCGTGCGCCACCGGCGCCGCCTGTCCGCCCCGCTGGTCGATCGCATCGACATCGCGGTCGAGGTGCCGCGGCTGCCGACCACGGAACTGGTGCCGGTCCCGGGACAGGACGAGGACTCGGCCACGGTGGGATCGCGCGTCGTCTCGGCCCACCGCACGCAGCAGGCCCGTCAGGGCAGGATGAACAGTCTGCTTGGGGGCCGCGACCTGGACATCCACGCCCCGCTCGGCGACGCGGACCGGGCGTTGCTGGAGCGCGCGGTGGAGCGGTTCCGGCTGTCGGCCCGCGCCTATCACCGCATCCTGCGGGTCGCACGGAGCATCGCGGACCTCGCCGGCAGCACCGACATCGCGACTCCCCACCTCACCGAGGCGCTGGGCTTCCGCGCGCTCGACCGCTGGCGCCTCGACTAGTGGGCCATGCGGGAAGTTCGGTGACTATGGAGCACAGCCAGAAGCGCCGGAGCAAGGCGGGCAAGTGCCGGAATAGCCAACCTATTTCAAACTTGCCCAACGCAGCGCCGGCGCTTCTGGCAAAGCGATCTGGTACCGAACTTTCCGCATGGCCCACTAGGCGAAGACCTCAGAGCGAGGCGATGTACGCGGCCAGATCGGCAATCGCCTCGTCGGACAGTCCCATCGCCTGCGGCATCATCAGCGGCGAGTTGGGCCCCACCATCTCCCCGGCCCGGTAGCTCTCCAGGCGGTCGGCCACGTAATCGGCACTCCGGCCAGCGATCCTCGGGAAGATGCCCATGCCCTGACCCTCAGCGCCATGGCAGCTGATGCAGGTGGCGTAACGCTGCCCGCCCGCATCGGCGTCGCCGGCCATCTCTGCCTCCGGCGCGGCCTCGGGCTCCGGCTCGGCCGCCGCCTCCTCGGACTCGCCCAGCGTGGCGACATAGGCCGCGAGATCGGCAATCGCATCGTCGGACAGCCCCATCGCCTGCGGCATCATCAGCGCCGAGTTCGGACCGACTTGCTCTCCCGAACGATAGGTGATCAGACGATCGGCGATGTAGCCGGCGCTCCGCCCGGAGATCTTCGGGAAGATGCCCGCGCCTTCGCCCTCGGCACCATGGCAGCTGACGCAGGTGGCGTAGCGGTCCCTGCCCGCATCGACGTCACCGGCCACCGGAGCAGGCTCTGCATCCGCCGCGGCCTCGACTGCGGCCGCCACCTGGGTAGCGTCGTCCTCCACCTCGAGCCCGGCCTCCACCAGCATGAACTCGACCGTGCCGGTGACCTCCTCGTCGGTGAGGTTCGGATTGCCCCCTCGGGCCGGCATTCCCTGAAAGCCGTTGATGGCGTGGGAGACGAGCGTATCGAGGCCCTTCTCGTCGAGGCGCTGCGTCCACTCGTCCGTATCGTCGGCCACCGGCGCGCCTGCCGCCCCGGTGTTGTGGCAGGCGGCGCAGACGGACTGATAGACCTCCGCTGGCGGCTGCGGCTCGCCGAGAGCGGCATCGGGGTCGACGGCCGCGACCTCAACCCGGCCAACCGGGGCGATCCGTTGCTCCACGGCCTCGGCGAGGACCGGATCGCGCTCGCCCAGCGCCAAATGCCCCGCGAAGTTCATGAGGTGGTACACCAGGAAGGCCACCACCGCCACCAACACGAGGACAGCGAGACCCATGAAGATCTTGTTGCCGGTATCGATCTTGAACTCTTGCTCAGCCACTTTCTTCCTCCGCAATTCTGGCCGGCCGGGGCCTTTGCTCAATCGGACCGAGCACGCAGCGCAGACCGGGAAGCGAGTATAGGGCATCCCCGTGCCACCAGGCCATAACTGCAGCTGCGGTGGGGACGGCGTGAATCACTGGACGGTCCCGACCGCGGGCCGTATCATTGCGGGTTGCAACGCGCCCGTAGCTCAGCTGGATAGAGCGCTGCCCTCCGGAGGCAGAGGTCAGAGGTTCGAATCCTCTCGGGCGCGCCATGGACAAGAAGGGCCAGGCCGACAGGTCTGGCCCTTCGCGTTTCCGGGCTTTGACGGCGGTGCCCGGACGATTCCGCACCGACCAGGCGCCCGGCGCTCGCAACCCCCGCAGGCAGCTATCCGTTGACGGCGGCCTGCGCCGGGGATAAGGCGTGGCGCTCGACCCGTCCGGTCTCAACGATGCGCATCACCGCGTCGGCCAGCGCCGGGGAATCGTGACGAACGGGAAGGTCCCGGGTGGCGAGCGAGGACGTGTAGACCCCGTTCACAAACCGCTCGACCGTCTCGATATCGGGATCGACCACCGTCGCGCCCTCGTGATCATAGGCGGCCTGTACGGCCCCGCGGGGGTTGGTGGTATTGACGATCGCCCAGTCCAGGCGGGCGCGGCCGGCGTAGCGCTCGAATTCCCGCAGGAAATCGGACGCCCTGAAGCCATCGGTCTCCCCGCGTTTCGTCATCAGGTTGCACACGAAGATCCGCGTGGCGGAGGATGCGGCGAGGGCCTCGGCCATCCCGTCGACCAGGAAGACCGGCAGGATGCTGGTGTACAGGTCGCCGGGCCCGATCACGATCGCGTCCGCCTCCTCGATCGCGTGCAGGGCCCTGGGGTTCGCGTCGACCTGCGGATCCAGGAACACCCGGTCGATCCGCGGCAGGGGCGCAGCCCGCTGATCGATCGCCGCCTCCCCGTGCAGGATTCTTCCATCGGCCAGCTCGGCGCAAAGATCCCCGCGCCCCAGCGTCACCGGCAGCACGCTTCCGCGAACGCGCAGAATCCCGGACAGCTGCTCCACGCAGCGTTCCAGGTCGTCGCTCAGACTGGTCAGGGCCGCCATGAAGAGGTTGCCGACACTGTGGCCGTTCAGGCTGGACGACTCGGCAAAGCGGTACTCGAGCGCCGCGCGGATGGACGACGTCTCCTCAGAGACCTCGCCCAGCGCCAGAAGGCAGCGCCGCAGATCCCCGAACGGCGGCATTCCGTACTCGCGCCGCAGCAGTCCGGTGCTGCCACCGCTGTCGAACATGGTGACAATGGCGGTGAGGTTCGGGGTGTGCGTCTTCAGCCCCCTGAGGAGCGTCGAGGTCCCGGTGCCGCCACCGATGGCCACCACCTTCGGCCC
>JAGTVE010000062.1 GCA_018224485.1 Thioalkalivibrio sp.
CATACATCAGTGCCGGACCCAGCGCTTCGCCCTCTCCATCCGTTGCCAGCAGGCTCGCCGAGGTCCCGTCGACCGCCACCGCCACCGGCTCCGCGGGCATCCGGGCCGCCGCGTCCCGCAGCAGCGCGCGGACACCGCGCCACCAGGCCGCGGCATCCGCCGGTACCCGGCCCGCGTCGGGCCACGCCTGGCGCAGGTCCGACAGGATCGATCCGTCCGGACCCAGCACCTCGGCGCGCACTCCCGAGGTGCCGAGGTCGATGCCGATGCAGTGGCGGATCAAGGCCGGGTGACGCCCTGGAGGCTGCGGTCCCGGCTCACTGGCGCACCGGGGGCGGCAGCACCACGGGCTCGGCCGGGTGCCAGCCCTCGGCGCGGTGCTCGGCCACGACCTGGGTGTAGATGCCGCCGCGCACGTAGAAGTCGGCGGTCAGGCGCATGAAGCGGGGCTGCACGGCCGCGACCAGGTCGTCGAGAATGCGGTTGGTCACCGCCTCATGGTAGGCGCCCTCGTTGCGGTAGGACCACATGTAATTCTTCAGCGACTTCAGTTCCACGCAGTTTGCATCCGGCACGTACTGCAGGTGCAGCTCCGCGAAGTCGGGCTGCCCGGTGGCGGGGCACAGGCAGGTGAATTCCGGGATGCGCATGTGGATGGTGTAGTCGCGTTCCGGCCGGGGATTGGGAAAGCTGTCGAGGGTCTTGCCGGGCTGGCTGGGCATGGGCGATCCTTGTAAGCGACGGATTCATGGCGCCGGAGCAACATGCCGGGCCGAACCATGTAAGATTCTACCCCCGATACCCCACTGGCCCCCATTTCATCCGTGCGACTTGCCCGTATAAAGCTGGCCGGATTCAAGTCCTTCGTTGATCCGACCCTGCTGGTGCTGCCCGGCAACCGGGTGGGCATCGTGGGGCCGAACGGCTGTGGCAAGTCCAATACCATCGACGCGGTGCGCTGGGTGATGGGCGAGTCCTCGGCCAAGCACCTGCGCGGCGACTCGAGCGAGGACGTGATCTTCAGCGGATCCTCGACGCGCAAGCCCGTCGGTCAGGCCAGCATCGAGCTCTTCTTCGACAACAGCGAGGGGCGCCTCGGCGGCGAGTACGCGAGCTACGCGGAGATCTCGGTGCGCCGCGCGCTGACCCGCGACGGCCAGTCGAAGTACTACCTGAACGGGCTGCGCGCCCGCAAGCGCGACGTGACCGATCTCTTTCTCGGCACCGGTCTCGGCCCGCGCAGTTACGCGATCATCGAACAGGGCATGATCTCGCGCCTGATCGAGGCGCGACCGGAGGAGCTGCGGGTCTATCTGGAGGAGGCGGCCGGCATCTCGCGGTACAAGGAACGCCGCCGGGAGACCGAGAATCGTATCCGTCACACGCGTGAGAACCTGGAGCGCCTGGACGACGTGCGCGAGGAGGTGGACCGGCAGGCCGCGCGCCTGACCCGCCAGGCCGAGCTCGCCGAGCGTTACCAGGAACTGGCTGGGAACCGGCGCGAGCGGCGGGCGGAACTGCTGCTGCTGCGCCTGCGCGCCCAGGAACAGCGGCTCGGCCGCGAGCAGCAGGCGCTGGCCGAGGCCGAGACCGCGCTTGCCGGACTGCAGGCCCGGACGCAGAAGAAGGAGACCGAGGCCGAACAGCAGCGGGTGCAGCGTGCGGAGCTGGAGCGGACGCTCCAGGAGGCCCAGGGACACTTCTACGACGTGTCGGCGCAGGTGTCCCGGCTCGAGCAGTCGATCCGCCACGCCGAGGAGGAACTCGAGCGCGAGGCCCGGGAACACGGGGAGCTGGAGACCCGCATCCGGGACTCCGAGCGCGCGGCGTTGGATGCGATCCACCGGGTGGACAGCGCCGACGCCGCGATCGAGGCTCACGAACGGGAGCAGCAGGACGCGGCCAGCACGCTGGAACAGGCCGAGCGCGAGGCGGAGAAGGCGGACGAGGACGTGCACGCGGCGCAGGAGGCGCGGACTGCCTGGCACCAGGCGATGGCCGAACCGCAGCAGGCGGCGCAGCTGGCCCGAACGCGGATGGATCATGCCGATCAGCTGCTGCAGCAGGCGCGGCAGCGCCTCGAGAGGCTGAAGGAGGAGCAGGGCCGCCTGCCCGGGACCAGCGACAACGAGGCGCTGGCCGCGGCTGAGGAGGCCTTCGAGGCCGCGAGCCGGGGTCACGAGGCGCTGCAGGAGCGCCGTGGCGGTCTCGGCGATCACCTGGCGGCCGAACGCCGCGAACTCCAGGCCGTCCAGGAGGAGGCCCATGGGCTGGAGCAGAGGGCCCGCGAGGTTGCCGGTCGTCTCGCATCCCTGCAGATCCTGCCGGGCCGGGATCAGGACGAGGACCGCCAACGCTTCGAGCACTGGGCCCGCGAGCGCGGTGTCGATCCCGGCCGGCGGGCCGCGGAGCAGGTGGACGTCGATCCCGGCTGGGGGGCCGCGGTGGAGGTGGTGCTGGGCCAGTGGTTCGAGGCCGTGCTGATGTCCCTCGCCGAGATGCCCGACAGCCTTCCCGCCGCGGCCTTCCGGGCCCTGGACCCGGCGCCGGATGCACGGGCCTGCGCGGAGGATTCGCTGGCCGCGCGGGTGCGGGGTCCGGACGTCCTGCGCGCACGGCTGACCACCGTCTACTGTGTTGATTCACTGCCCGAGGCCCGGCAGCGGCTGGGCCGGTGTGCCGCCGATGAGAGCGTGGTCACGCGCGATGGCACCTGGATCGGCCAGGGCTGGCTCTGGCACCGCAACCCCGATCCCCAGGTGGAGGGCGTGATCGAGCGCCTGCGCCTGGAGCGTCAGCTGGAACGCGAGGCGGCCGAGCTCGAGGCCCGCGGAGCCGAGTTCGCCGCCGGCCTCGAGGCGCGCAGGGAGGCGATTCATCAGACCGAGACGGAACTCGAAGAGCTCGATTCGGCGCTGCGCGAGAGTCAGCGCGAGACGAACCGGCTCGAGGCCCAGCTGCAGCGGCTGCGGGATCGGGCGCAGCAGGCCGAGGAACGGCGCGGCCGCCTGTCCAGGGAGATCGCGGAACTCGAGGAGGAGGGTGCCCGGGCCGAGGCACAGCGCGACGCCGCGCTGCGGGAGCGCAACGACGCGCTGCGGGCGCTGGAAGACCTCGACCGGGACAAGTCCGAGCTGGAGCAGCGGACCCGGGAGACCCAGTCGCGCCAGCAGGAGGCCCGCGCCCGTCTGCAGCAGGCGCGCGAGCGCGCGTCGGGAACCCTGCTCGCATTGCAGGAGGCGCGGCACCGGCTGGCGCTCGAGCAGGGGCATCGCGAACGCCTGGAACAGCAGACCCAGCGCGACCGTGAACGCCTCGGGCAGCTCCAGGCGGCGCGTACCGGGCGGCTGGTCCCGCTGGACGGGTGGCGTCGCGAACTGCAGGAACAGCTGCAGCAGCGCCAGCAGGCCGAGGAGTCCCTGACCCGGGCTCGCGCGGCGCTGGATGCCTGCGACGATTCGCTGCGTCTGCTCGCGACGGAACTCCGCGACCTCGGGGAACAGGTCGAGGCCGGCCGGGGCGCCTGCGAGGAGCGGCGGCTGGAACTGCGCGAGCTGCGCGTTCAGGAGGAGCAGCTCGCCGCCCAGCTCGCGGAGAGCGAAACGGATCCGGACGCGCTGGCGGCCGGGCTTCCCGAGGATGCCGATCCGCAGGCCTGGGAGGATGCGATCGCCACGCTGGACCGCAAGATCGAGAGGCTCGGGCCGATCAACCTCGCCGCCATCGACGAGGCGCGGACCCTGACCGAGCGGAGCGAGTATCTGAAGGAACAGCATGACGATCTGGTCACGGCGCTGGAGACGCTGGAGCAGGCGATGCACAAGATCGACCGGGAGACCCGGGCGCTGTTCCGCGAGACCTACGATCGCGTGAACGAGGGCCTCGGGCAGAAGTTCCGGCGCCTGTTCGGCGGCGGCGAGGCCCGCCTCGAGCTGACCGGCGAAGACCTGCTCGACACCGGCATCGCGATCATGGCCCGGCCACCGGGCAAGCGCCTCTCAACGATCCACCTGATGTCCGGTGGCGAGAAGGCCCTGACCGCCGCGGCGCTGGTGTTCGCGATCTTCGAATTGAATCCGGCGCCCTTTTGCATGCTCGACGAGGTCGACGCTCCGCTGGACGAGGCGAACGTCGGGCGTTTCTGCGCGCTGCTGCAGGAGATGTCGGAGCGCATCCAGTTCATCTTCATCACTCACAACAAGTCGACCATGGCCATGGCGGAGCAGCTGATCGGCGTTACCATGCACGAACCCGGCGTCTCCCGCCTGGTGAGCGTGGACATCGACGCCGCCGTGGAACTGGCGGAAGCCTGACGGAACGCGAGAGGTCTTTCCTGTGGATTGGTTGCGTATCAGCCTGTTGATCTTCGGCGTGATTCTCGTCGCCGGCATCTGGATCGCGCACCGGATGCGCGTGCGCGGCCGGCGCGAAGACCGGGAAATGGACCTCGACGACTGGGGCGACGAGACCGGAGTGCACATCCGTGCCCACCGCGACGACCCCGACATCGAGCCGGCGCTGGGCGAGGGCGTCAGCGGTCTCGACAACCTGCTCGAGCCCGAGGAACGGCCGGTGAGCCGGAGACCGCCACAGGTGGCGGCGCCGGCAGCCGGCGACGAGCGCCCACGCCCTGGGAATGTATCCGGACCAGGGCCC
>JAGTVE010000063.1 GCA_018224485.1 Thioalkalivibrio sp.
GCGGCGGTGCGGCGCAGGGCAAGAGAGGCGACAATGGCGGCCGCGCTGGAGGTCCTCGGCGACGCGGCGCAAGCCATGATCCGGAAGCACCGGCCTGATAGAAGGACAGACCCGGCCCTGCACGATCCAGGGCCGGGGCAGCACCGATTGGCCGGTCAGCCGCTGACGCCTACCTCGTACCAGGGGGTGGGGTTGATCGGGCAGCGATAGCGGAAGCCCTCACTGCTGATCTCGACACGGCTCGACTTCGTCTCGCCCGGCTCCAGCGGAAACATGGTGAGTTGCTCGCGGCTCTCCAGGGACTGCACCTGGAATCCGGCGACCTTGCCCGCCTTGTTGGTGACCACGAATTCGTAGGTACCCGGCTCAAGGCCCGCGAGTGTCTCTTCGGCGGCGAAATAGCCGTTGTACTGGTCGAGATGGATCGTGGTCACGCCGTCCTCGGTCACGGGCGTATCGGCAAAGGCCACGGCGCTCAGCGTGAGCGCAAGCATACCGAAACCCAGAAGGCGAATGATCGGATTGTTCATGATGTGTCTCCTTATTTGATTTCTTGCTTGCAACGCCGCGCCTGAATGGACAGGGCGCGGTATCGATCCTGCACGGGATGGGCTACTGGAACGCTGTCATGACGACCTCCATTTTTCCGAGTTGAGCATGCTGATCAGGTCCGCCTGAAGCGACTTGAACCGCCGAAGGCAGAGCCGCAGGGCGGAGGGCAGGATGCCCGGAGTGACGGTTGGGGTGGGGGGCGGCGTCGGGTCCAGCCCTCGCCCCCCCCGGCCTTGCCCCCGGCCCTCACCCCCGCCCCTTTCCCGCACGCGGGAGAGGAGAGAAATGCCGGAGTTTCACGCCAACGTCTGC
Organism: Thioalkalivibrio sp.; assembly: GCA_018224485.1. GTDB lineage: Bacteria > Pseudomonadota > Gammaproteobacteria > Ectothiorhodospirales > Ectothiorhodospiraceae > Thioalkalivibrio. The sequence goes on from JAGTVE010000063.1 coordinate 865, forward strand.
GTAGACGAGGCATGACCTCCTGGTCACTGCGTTCTCGGGCTCCGACGGCCTTGACAGTCGGACCTCGGATCGTTGGCCGTCGTATGAGATGGCCGCCTCAGCCCGCGCAGGCGCCCGTATTTCCGTCCAGCGGCCGCCAGCGATGGCCATTCCTTTCCAGCAGCCGGCCCGCGGCCGGAGGACCTTCGCTGCCGGCAGGATAGGAATCCGGCGTGTCGGACGGTGCCGCTGCCCAGGCCTCCTCGATCGGCGTGATCACGCGCCACTGGGCCTCGACTCCGTCCCGGCGGGTGAAGAGCGTGGCATCGCCGCGCATCGCATCGAGCAGCAGCGCCGAGTAGGCGGAGGCCGATGCGGCCCCGAAGGACTGCTGGTAGCAGAAGTCCATGGACACGGGGGCCGTGCGCCGGTCGGACCCCGGCTGCTTGGCTCCGAAGGCAAGGCTGATGCCCTCGTCCGGCTGCAGTCGAAGAACGATCACGTTGGACTCCAGTTCCTCGTCAGCCGGAAACAGGGCCAGCGGCGGTTGCCGGAAATGCACCGCGATCTCGGTCACGTGCTGCGCCAGACGCTTTCCCGTGCGCAGATAGAACGGCACTCCTGCCCAGCGCCAGTTGTCGATGCGCAGGTCGAGCGCCGCGTAGGTCTCGGTGCGCGACTCCCGGGGCACGCCCGGCTCATCGAGCCAGCCCGGCACTTGTTCGCCTTCGATTTCGCCGGGAACGTACTGTGCCCGCACCGTGTACCGGCGGATCTCCTCGGGCGACATCGGGCGAATGGAGCGCCACACCTCGATCTTCTTGTCGCGCACCGCGTCGGCGTCGAACGCGACCGGGGCCTCCATTGCGGTGAGGGCCAGCAACTGCATCAGGTGATTGGCCACCATGTCGCGCAGGGCACCGGACTCCTCGTAGTAGCCCGCGCGATGACCGACGCCCAGCGGCTCCGCCGCAGTGATCTCGACGTACTCGACATGGTTGCGGTTCCAGACCGGCTCGAACAGCGCGTTCCCGAAACGGAAGAACAGGATGTTCTGCACCGTCTCCTTTCCGAGGTAGTGATCGATCCGGTAGACCTGGTGCTCCTCGAAGCCCTCCGCCACCGCGGCGTTCAGCGTCTGCGCCGTCGCCAGATCGCTGCCGAAGGGCTTCTCCAGGACGATCCGCGTCCAGCCACGATCCTCCTTGCTCAAGCCAGCCGCGGCGAGGTTTTCGATGATGCCCGGTGCAGTGCTCGGTGGGGTGGCCAGGTAGAACAGGCGATCCCCGAGGCTGGACCCGTCGAGGACCGAGGAGAGCCGCTCGTGTGTCTCTGCCTGCAGAAAATCTCCCTGGAGCCAGGAGACACGCTGCGCGAAGGCGTCCCAGTCCGCATCGTCTGGCCCTTCGACCTCTGCCGAATGCTCGACACCCTCGCGGAGCAGGGCACGATACTCCTCATCGCCCATCTTCTCGATACCGACTCCCAGCATCTGGAATGCTGGCGGCAGCTGGCCCGCGCTGTCCAGTCGGAACAGCGCCGGAATCAGCTTGCGCTGTGCGAGGTCCCCGGCGCCGCCGAAGATCACCAGCATGCAGGGATCCACCGCCGGCAGACCGGCGCCTGCCTGCGGTACGACCGAATGATCCCCGACACCCCGAAGTGACCTCGTCCCACTGCTGTCCATGATCACACTCCCCGTGAACCTGGAGGACAGTTAAACAGCCGCGAATCGGCGGCAACATACGTGGGAATCCGTAACGCCGGGGTTCAGTCCTGACGCATGATCACGGCCCCGAACAACACTGGTGAAGGTGAACATCGCCCGTGGCTTGCCCCTGGGCGTAGGGTGGGCCAAGCGTAGCGGGCCCACCATCCCGGGGGTATCAGGTATCGATCAGCTCCCGTCCTTCGGTCCCCGTCCCGCGTTGGCCAGGCTGCTCTACCTCGACGCATCAATCCAGTTGGGCAACACATCGAAGAGGTCTTCGAAGCTCTCCCTCATGGCTCGGTTGGCGGCGATGACTCCGCCCCGCGGGTCGTCGGTGGCGCTGGGAACGGTGATGTCGTGCTGTAGGCTGCCCAGACTCCGGCGGCTCGCCTGACCGACCAGGCGATAGCGGATGCCCAGGTGAATCTCGCTGCCGTCGGCATCGAAGCGCTGTTCCAGGCGGACCAGGTCGGTGTCCAGACGGTACGCCGCATCGATACGCGAGCCGGGAGGCACGACGTCCTGGAACAGACCCGTGCCGGAAAGCGCCTCGGTGAGCGCGGCGCCCACCAGGCGTGCTGGCGCGTCCGCCCAGCGGTTGTAGGCGAAATACCGCAGCGTGTGCCGCTCCTGGCGATACGCCATGCGCGCGCTCTGGTAACCGGGATAGGCCGCCGGTGGATTGACCCGAATCGTGACGCCCAGGCCCTCGGCCGCGTTGTGCCCGGCCCCGGACCATTCGAGCATATGAACCGTTGGGGCCTCGGTGCGCCCGGGCCCGATCCCGCAGGCGGTAGTCAGCAACAAAATCGCCATCCCGAGGGAGCCGCTTAGTAAACGCATGGTTGATCTCCTCCGCGGGCACGCCGCCCGTTGGGGTGCGATAGCGCGGGTGCCGGGTATCCGTGGGGTCATGTTATTCACCAGGCCCGGGCTGCGGATCGGGACGGCCGAACAGCAGCATCGCCGGCTCCTCGCCCAGATCATCGCTCAGGTGCTGAAGGCTGCCACTGAGCCGTCTGATATCTCCCAGCAGCAGGTCGATCTCGGGAATCGTTTGCCGGTTCAATGTCTCCACGCCTGCGCGGCTCGCGCTGACAGTGCGGGTGACCTCCGCGTTGGTGACCCGGAGGTCCTCCGCCAGCCCCTCGAAACGCACCAGGGTGCGATCCAGCCGGTCCAGGGTGGTTGGCAATCGCCGCACGAGATCCTCCCCGGCCTCGCCGATCGCAGCGGTACTGCGCATGATCCGGTCCAGTTGCCCGGAATTGCGCGCGAGGGACGCGGCAAAGCCGCGCAGATCGTGGAGGCTGTCAGTCAGCGCATCCACGTTCTCATCCGTCAGAGAACGCTGTATCTGATGGGAGAGGACCTCGATCGCGTCCACACCGGCCTCCGCGCCGTCCTCCAGATTGGCCAGCAGTGATGGCCGATAGCTGATCACCGGGAAGGGTTCGTCCTCGCGCTGGCTCAATGGCTCGGCATCGGGACTGCCACCCGTAAGCTCCAGGCGCAGCAGCCCCGTCAATCCCTCGTTGCGGAGCGTGGCCACGGTATCCGTCCGCACCGGCGTACCGGCTGCGAGCTCGAGTCGGACGCGAACCCGCTCCGGGTCGCGGGGATCCAGCGCGATCGATTGAACGTGTCCTACGGGCACACCCTGCATGCGCACCCGCGAATTCGGTTCCAGCCCCGAGACGGACTCCTCGACGTAGACCAGATACGTCTCGGTCTCGCCGCGTCCGGTCTCACCGACCAGCCACAGGCTCAGTATGACCACCGCCGAGGCGAGAGCGACGACGAAGAGTCCGATCAGCGTATAGTTGCTCTGGGTTTCCA
>JAGTVE010000064.1:0-12500 GCA_018224485.1 Thioalkalivibrio sp.
CCCAAACCGTCGCCGCGCTTGCTCTCGATCTGGTCGAGCGCGCCGTAGATCACGCCCTCGGCGACCGACTTCTTGCCGTCGCGCATCACGGTGTTGATGAATTTGGCCAGGCGCTCGTTGCCGAACTTCGGGTCGGGGAGAATCTGGCGCTTCGGAGCCTCTGATCTTCTGGACATGGTTGTCTTCCTGAGCCGACGGTATTAGGTCTTCTTCGGGCGCTTCGCACCGTATTTCGATCGGCCCTGGGTGCGCTTTTGCACGCCCTGGGTGTCGAGACTGCCGCGCACGGTGTGGTACCGCACGCCCGGCAGGTCCTTCACACGGCCGCCGCGAATCAGGACCACCGAGTGCTCCTGCAGGTTGTGACCCTCGCCGCCGATGTAGCTGCTGACCTCGTAACCGTTGGTCAGGCGCACGCGCGCGACCTTGCGCAGGGCGGAGTTCGGCTTCTTTGGGGTAGTGGTGTAGACACGCGTGCAGACACCCCGCTTCTGCGGCGAGCCCTGCAACGCAGGCACCGCGCTCTTCTCCACCTTGCGCTTGCGCGGCTTGCGCACCAACTGGTTAATCGTGGCCATGCAACACTTTCTCCTAGCCGAAAAATAACGACAGGCCGATACCACGACCGGCCTGCCGAGGGAGCGGAATTTTAAGGACCGCCCCCACCACTGTCAAGGTAAGTTGCCGTTATTCCGCGCCTTCTCCCGCTGCGCCGTCGCCCTCCGGGAGGGCCGTGCTCTCGGACTCGACACCCTCTCCTGGCACCACGTCGAAGCTTGGCAGCTCGTGCGAGCGCTTGCGCCGGCGCTCCTTGTGGTAGGCCAGGCCACTGCCGGCAGGGATCAGGCGCCCGACGATCACGTTCTCCTTCAGACCGCGCAGCGCATCGCGGGCGCCGCGGGTCGAGGCATCGGTAAGTACCCGGGTGGTCTCCTGGAAGGAGGCCGCGGAGATGAAGGACTCGGTGACCAGCGAGGCCTTGGTGATGCCGAGAAGCACACGCTGGTACGTGGCCGGACGCTGATCGTCCTCCAGTTTCTCGTTTTCCTCCATCACGCGGGCACGATCGAGCTGATCGCCGGCCAGCAGGCGGGTATCGCCCGGATCGGCGATCGTGACCTTCCGGATCATCTGCCGGAGGATCACCTCGATGTGCTTGTCGTTGATCTTCACGCCCTGCAGCCGGTAGACGTCCTGGATCTCCTGCACGTGGTACTCGGCCAGTATCGTGGCGCCCCGCAGGCGCAGGATATCGTGTGGATCCAGCTCGCCATCGACGATCACCTCGCCCCGCTCCACGCGCTCGCCCTCGAAGACGTTCACGGTGCGGTACTTCGGAATCAGGGTCTCCTGCGGATCCCCGCTGTCCGGCGTGATCACGACGCGCTGCTTGCCCTTGGTCTCCTTCCCGAACGAGATGGTGCCGGAGATCTCCGCAAGCACCGCCGCGTCCTTCGGCTTGCGTGCCTCGAACAGGTCGGCCACACGCGGCAGACCGCCGGTGATGTCACGGGTCTTGGAGGACTCCAGCGGCAGACGCGCGATCACGTCGCCCACCTCCACCCGGGCGTTGTCCTCCAGGTTGAAGATGGATCCTGGCGGCAGTACGTATTGGGCCGGCATGTCCGTACCGGGAATGAACAGATCGTTGCCGTCCTCGTCCAGCAGGCGCACTGTCGGGCGCAGATCCCGTCCGGCGGTGCTGCGGCTCTTGAAGTCCATCACCAAGTTCGAGGACAGACCGGTAAACTCATCGGTCTCCTTGGTCACCGTGACGTTGTCGACGAAATCGACCAGCTGCGCCCGTCCCGCCACCTCGGTGATGATCGGATGGGTGTGGGGATCCCACAGCGCCACTTCCTGTCCGGCAGCGACCGAGTCGGCCTCGTTCACGCTGATGGTCGCCCCGTAGGGTACCTTGTAGCGTTCGCGCTCACGGCCGGCCTCGTCGATCACGCCCAGTTCACCGGAGCGCGACACCGCGACCAGGTTGCCGTGTTTGTTCGTGACCGTCTTGATGTTGTGCAGACGGATCTGCCCGGCGTTCTTCACCTGGATCGCGCTGACCGTCACCGCACGGCTGGCGGCTCCGCCGATGTGGAAGGTGCGCATCGTCAGCTGGGTGCCCGGCTCGCCGATCGACTGGGCGCCGATCACGCCGACCGCCTCGCCGATGTTCACCAGGTGCCCGCGCGCGAGGTCGCGCCCGTAGCACTTCGCGCAGATACCCTGCCGGGTCTCGCAGGTGATCGCCGAGCGCACGTAGACCTCGTCTACGCCATTCGCATCGAGCAGGTCCACCAGCCGCTCGTCCAGCAGTTCGCCGGCCGCGACCAGTACCTCGCTGCTCCCCGGATGCAGCACGTCCCGGGCCACGGTACGGCCCAGCACGCGCTCGCGCAGGGGCTCCACCACGTCGCCGCCCTCGATGATCGGCTTCATCAGCAGCCCCCGCTCGGTACCGCAATCGTCCTCCGTGACGACGACGTCCTGGGACACGTCCACCAGCCGCCGGGTGAGGTAGCCCGAGTTGGCGGTCTTCAGGGCGGTGTCCGCCAGGCCCTTGCGCGCCCCGTGCGTAGAGATGAAGTACTGCAGGACGTTCAGACCTTCGCGGAAGTTCGCGGTGATCGGCGTCTCGATGATCGAGCCGTCCGGCTTCGCCATCAGGCCGCGCATGCCGGCCAGCTGCCGGATCTGCGCGGCGGAACCGCGGGCGCCGGAATCGGCCATCATGAAGATGGAGTTGAACGAGGGCTGCGAGACAGTTGCACCTTCGCGGTCCACGACCTCTTCCTTGCCGAGGTGGTCCATCATCGCCTTCGCCACCTGGTCGTTGCAGTGCGACCAGATGTCGACGACCTTGTTGTAGCGTTCGCCCTTGGTCACCAGGCCCGAGCCGTACTGCTCCTCGATCTCCTTCACCTGCTCCTCGGCCTCCTCCAGGATGCCCGCCTTCTCGTCCGGGATCACCATGTCGTCGGCACAGAAAGAGACGCCGGCGCGGGTCGAGAAGCGGAAACCCATGTACATCAGCTGGTCCGCGAACACCACGGTGTCCTTCAGGCCCAGGCGGCGGTAGCAGGCGTTGATCAGCTGCGAGATCGCCTTCTTGCTCAGCTCGCGGTCGATCAGGCGAAACGGCAGGCCCACGGGCAGAATACCCGAGAGGATGGCCCGGCCGACCGTGGTGTCGACCCGGCGACGCTTCGGTTCTGCCGCCTCGTCTGCCTCGGTATCCTGATCGACGATGCGCACGCTGATCTGCGCATGCAGTTCCACGAGTCCGTTCTCGTAGGCACGATGGACCTCGTCGATGTCGGCAAAGACCATGCCCTCGCCGCGCGCGTTGACCCGGAACCGGGACAGGTAGTAGAGGCCGAGCACGATGTCCTGGGAGGGCACGATGATCGGCTCGCCGTTCGCCGGCGAGAGGACATTGTTCGAGGACATCATCAGGGTGCGCGCCTCGAGCTGCGCCTCCAGCGACAGCGGCACGTGCACCGCCATCTGGTCACCGTCGAAGTCCGCGTTGAACGCCGCACAGACCAGCGGGTGCAGCTGGATCGCCTTGCCCTCGATCAGCACCGGCTCGAAGCCCTGTATGCCCAGACGGTGCAGGGTCGGCGCGCGGTTCAGCAGCACCGGGTGCTCGCGGATGACCTCCTCGAGGATATCCCAGACCTCCGGTCCCTCCTTCTCCACGGCCTTCTTCGCCGCCTTGATGGTGGTGGCCAGCCCCCGACGCTGCAGCTTGCCGAAGATGAAGGGCTTGAACAGCTCCAGGGCCATGCGCTTGGGGAGACCGCACTGATGCAGGCGCAGGGTCGGGCCGACCACGATCACCGACCGGCCGGAGTAGTCCACGCGCTTGCCGAGCAGGTTCTGGCGGAAGCGCCCCTGCTTGCCCTTGATCATGTCCGCAAGCGACTTCAGCGGCCGCTTGTTGGTGCCCGTGATCGCACGGCCACGGCGGCCGTTGTCGAGCAACGCATCCACGGACTCCTGCAGCATGCGCTTCTCGTTGCGCACGATGATGTCCGGCGCATTCAGTTCGAGCAGCCGGCGCAGGCGGTTGTTGCGGTTGATCACCCGACGGTAGAGGTCGTTGAGGTCGGAGGTCGCGAAGCGGCCGCCGTCCAGCGGCACCAGCGGGCGCAGGTCCGGCGGCAGCACTGGCAGCACCGACATGATCATCCACTCCGGGCGGTTGCCGGAATCGAGGAAGGACTCGACCAGCTTCAGCCGCTTGCCCAGCCGCTTGATCTTGGTCTCGGAGCCGGTCTCCGCGAGTTCATCGCGCAGGCGCGCCGCTTCGGTCTGCAGGTCGATGTTCTTCAGCAGCTCCAGCACGGCCTCCGCACCCATCAGCGCGGTGAACTCGTCGCCGTGTTCCTCGATGGCCTCGAGGTACTCCTCGTCGGACAGCAGCTTGCCGCGTTCGAGGGTGGTGAAACCCGGATCGACGACGATGAAGGACTCGAAGTAGAGCACCTTCTCGATGTCCTTCAGGGTCATGTCCAGCAGCAGGCCGATGCGCGAGGGCAGGCTCTTCAGGAACCAGATGTGCGCGACCGGCGAGGCGAGGTCGACGTGACCCATGCGCTCGCGCCGGACCTTGGTCTGGGTCACCTCGACGCCGCACTTCTCGCAGACCACGCCGCGATGCTTCAGTCGCTTGTACTTGCCGCAAAGGCACTCGTAGTCCTTCACCGGTCCGAAGATCTTCGCGCAGAACAGACCGTCACGCTCCGGCTTGAAGGTGCGGTAATTGATGGTCTCGGGCTTCTTCACCTCGCCGTAGGACCACGTGCGGATCTGGTCGGGCGAGGCCAGACCGATCCGGATCGCGTCAAACTCTTCTGGCTGTGTCTGCTGCTTGAACAGATTGAGGAGGTCTTTCATTCGTTTGCCCCGCAAAAGGTCTTGCCGGGGTGCCACCGCACCCCGGAATGTACGTCCGCTGGCATATCAGTCCTGTTCCAGCTCGATGTTGATGCCCAGCGCGCGGATCTCCTTCATCAGCACGTTGAAGGACTCCGGCACGTTCGCCTCCATGAAGTGCTCGCCGTCGACGATGTTCTTGTACATCTTGTTGCGTCCCTGCACATCGTCCGCCTTCACCGTCAGCATCTCCTGGAGGGTATAGGCGGCGCCATAGGCCTCGAGCGCCCAGACCTCCATCTCGCCGAAGCGCTGGCCGCCGAACTGGGCCTTGCCACCCAGCGGCTGCTGGGTCACCAGCGAGTACGGACCGGTGGAACGCGCGTGCATCTTGTCGTCGACCAGGTGGTTCAGCTTCAGCATGTGCATGTAGCCGACGGTCACCGGACGGTCGAAGGTATCGCCGGTACGCCCGTCGAACAGGGTGGCCTGTCCGGTCTCCGGCAGGTCGGCCAGGCGCAGCAGGGTCTTGATCTCGTCCTCGTTGGCGCCGTCGAAGACCGGGGTGGCCATCGGCACGCCTGCGCGCAGGTTGCCACACAGCGCCAGGACCTCGGCATCCGTCAGCGAGCCGACGTCGACCTTGCGCTCGCCCTGGCCGTAGATCTGCTCCAGCAGCCCGCGCAGGCGATGGATCTCGACCTGCGCATCCAGCATGCGCGCGATCTTCTGGCCGAGGCCCTTCGCCGCCCAGCCCAGGTGCACCTCGAGCACCTGTCCGACGTTCATCCGCGACGGCACGCCGAGCGGGTTCAGCACGACATCGACCGGCGACCCGTCCTCCAGGAAGGGCATGTCCTCCTCCGGCACGATCATCGAGATCACGCCCTTGTTGCCGTGGCGGCCCGCCATCTTGTCGCCGGGCTGCATGCGCCGCTTCACCGCGACGTAGACCTTCACCATCTTCTGGACGCCGGGCGGCAGGTCGTCGCCCGCGGCCAGCTTGGCCTTCTTGTGCTCGAAGCGATGTTCGAAGGCCTCCGCCTGCTCCTTCAGCTGGCGACCGAGGTCCTCGAGCTGCGCATTGACGTCGTCGTCGCGCAGCCGGATCTCGAACCAGTGGTCCCGCGATACGCCCGACAGGTACTTCTTCGTGACCTTGGAACCATCACCCAGCCCCTCCGGGCCGCCGGCCGCGAGCTTGTTCAGCAGCAGGCGCTCGACGCGGGCGTAGATGTCCTCCTCGTAGATGCGCTGCTGGTCGCGCAGGTCCTTGCGCACGCCGGCGAGGTCGGATTCCTCGATCGACCGGGCGCGGGCATCCTTCTCCACGCCATCCCGCGTGAACACGCGCACATCGATCACCGTGCCCTCGATGCCGGAAGACACGCGCAGCGAGGTGTCCTTCACGTCGGAGGCCTTCTCGCCGAAGATCGCGCGCAGCAGCTTCTCCTCAGGGGTCAGCTGGGTCTCGCCCTTGGGCGTGACCTTGCCGACCAGGATGTCCCCGGGACGGACCTCGGCACCCACGTAGACGATACCCGACTCGTCCAGCTTCGCGAGCAGGGACTCCGAGACATTCGGGATGTCCGCGGTGATCTCTTCCTGGCCCAGCTTGGTGTCGCGGGCCACGCAGTTCAGTTCCTCGATGTGGATCGTGGTGAAGCGGTCGTCCTGCACCACCCGTTCAGAGATCAGGATCGAGTCCTCGAAGTTGTAGCCATTCCAGGGCATGAAGGCGACCATCATGTTCTGGCCCAGCGCGAGCTCGCCCATGTCGGTGGAGGAGCCGTCCGCGAGGACGTCGCCGCGGGCGATCACGTCGCCGACCTTCACCAGCGGTCGCTGGTTGATGCAGGTGTTCTGGTTGGACCGCGCGTACTTGGTCAGGTTGTAGATGTCCACGCCCGGTTCGCCCACCGCGGTCTCGTCGTCGTTCACGCGCACCACGATGCGCGCGGCGTCCACGGAATCGACCGCCCCGCCGCGGCTGGCCACGATGGAGGAGCCCGAATCGATCGCCACGGTGCGCTCGATGCCGGTTCCGACCAGCGGCTTCTCCGCCCGCAGGCAGGGCACCGCCTGGCGCTGCATGTTGGAACCCATCAACGCGCGGTTCGCATCGTCGTGCTCCAGGAACGGCACCAGCGCCGCGGCCACCGACACGATCTGCTTCGGAGACACGTCCATGAACTGGATCTTGTCCGGGGTCGAGATCGTGAATTCGTTCTGGTGCCGGCAGGAGACGAGATCGTCGGTCAGCCGGCCGTCCTCGTCCATTGCGGCGTTCGCCTGGGCGATCACGTACTGGCTCTCCTCGATCGCCGAGAGGTAGACGATCTCGTCGGTGACCTCGCTGTCTTCGACCTTGCGGTACGGGGTCTCGAGGAAGCCGTAGCGGTTGGCGCGGGCATAGACCGCGAGCGAATTGATCAGGCCGATGTTCGGGCCTTCCGGCGTCTCGATCGGGCAGACCCGACCATAGTGCGTCGGGTGCACGTCGCGCACCTCGAAGCCGGCGCGCTCGCGGGTCAGGCCGCCCGGCCCGAGGGCCGAGATGCGCCGCTTGTGGGTGACCTCGGACAGCGGGTTGTTCTGGTCCATGAACTGCGACAGCTGCGAGGAGCCGAAGAATTCCTTCACTGCCGCGGCCACCGGCTTCGCGTTGATCAGTTCCTGGGGCATCAGGCCCTCGCTCTCGGCGACGGTCAGACGCTCCTTCACTGCGCGCTCGACGCGTACGAGACCGAGGCGGAACTGGTTCTCCGCCATCTCGCCCACGCTGCGGATACGGCGGTTGCCCAGGTGGTCGATGTCGTCCGTGCTGCCGATCCCGTTGCGCAGGTCGATCAGCACCTTCAGCACCGCGAGGATGTCCTCGGGCGAGAGCACGCCTGCGCCCTCGTCGGTGTCGCGTCCGACCCGGCGGTTGAACTTCATCCGGCCGACCGCCGAGAGATCGTAGCGGTCCTCGGAGAAGAACAGGTTGCCAAACAGGTTCTCGGCAGCATCCTTGGTCGGCGGCTCGCCGGGGCGCATCACGCGGTAGATCTCGACCTGCGCCTCCAGCTGGGTGCGCGTCTGATCGAGACGCAGCGTGTCCGACATGAACGGGCCGCGATCGTAGTCGTTGGTGTAGATGATGTCGAAGTTGACCGCGCCCACGTCGCGCAGCTTGTCCAGCAGCGGCTCGGTGATCACCGCGTTGGCCTCGGCGATCACCTCGCCGGTCTCCTCGTCGACGATGCCGCGGGCCAGCGTGCGACCGACGACGTAGTCGTCGGGAACGGTCAGGGAGGTGATGCCGGCCTTCTCGATCTCGCGGATGTGCCGCGGCGTGATGCGGCGACCGGCCTCGACGATCACGCGATCGCCGTCGGCGATGTCCACAGCCGCGTTCTCGCCACGCAGGCGGTCGGGGATGAGTTCCAGCTCGGCGCCGCTGTCCAGCAGGCGCACTGTGCTGAAGTCGAAGAAGGTCGCGAGGATTTCCTCGGTGTCCATGCCCAGCGCGCGCAGCAGCACGGTCGCCGGCAGCTTGCGGCGGCGGTCGATGCGCACGAAGACCGCGTCCTTCGCATCAAACTCGAAGTCCAGCCAGGAACCGCGGTAGGGGATGATGCGCGCGTTGAACAGCAGCTTCTGGGAACTGTGGGTCTTGCCCTTGTCATGGTCAAAAAATACGCCGGGAGACCGGTGCAGCTGGGACACGATCACCCGCTCGGTCCCGTTGATCACGAAGGTCCCGTTCTCGGTCATCAGGGGCAGTTCGCCCATGTAGACCTCCTGCTCCTTGACCTCCTTCACCACGGTGGTACCTGCCGGGGCCTCCTTGTCGTGGATCACCAGGCGCAGCATCACCCGCAGCGGCGCCGCGTAGGTCACGCCGCGGATCTGGCACTCCTTCACGTCGAACAGGGGTTCGCCCAGCCGATAGGAGACGTATTCCAGCTGCACGTGACCGGAATAGCTGACGATCGGAAACACCGACTGAAACGCCGCATGCAGACCCGTAGCCTCACGCTGTTCGGCAGCGAGGTCGGCCTGCAGGAAGTCCCGGTAGGACGCAAGCTGCGTCTCCAGCAGATAGGGGACGCCGAGAATCTGGGGGCGTTTGCCGAAATCCTTGCGGATTCGCTTTTTTTCGGTATAACTGAGGGCCATGGGTTACCTCGACAGCAACTGGGGTAATCGGGTGGCGTGGCGACGCCACCACGGGCCAGGGCTGACGGACTTCCGCCCGCCAGCCCCGGGGTTCCGTGCTAGCTCACGAAACAACTGACAGAAACGTCTTACTTCAACTCGACCGTGGCGCCGGCCTCTTCGAGTTCCTTCTTCATCTTCTCGGCCTCGTCCTTGGTCGCCGATTCCTTCACGGTCGCCGGCACGCCCTCGACCATGTCCTTGGCCTCCTTCAGGCCCAGACCGGTCAACGCCCGCACGACCTTGATCACGCCAACCTTGTTGGAGCCGAAGCTGCTCATCACCACGTTGAACTCGTCCTTGACCTCTTCCGCTTCGGCCTCACCGCCGCCGGCGGCGGCCGGTGCGGCGGCCACGGCGGCGGCGGCCGATACACCGAACTTCTCTTCCATCGCGCTGATCAGGTCAACGACCTCGAGCACGGTCATGTTGCCGATCGTCTCCAGGATTTCCTCTTTCGAAACTGCCATCTTGATTCTCCTAGTGGGCTACCGCCCGTCTATTCAGAAATGTTTCAGGCGGCTGCCTGCTTTTGATCACGGATCGCTGCCACGGTGCGCACCATCTTGCCCGGTACCTCGTTGAGGGTGCGGGCGAACTTGTCGAGCGGTGCCCTCATCACGGCCATCAGCAGACTGATGGCCTCGTCGCGGGTCGGCAGCTCGGCGAGCCGATCGAGATCGGCCACGCCCAGCAGTTGACCCCCGAAGGAGACCAGCTTGACCTGCAGCCTGTCGTTGGTCTTCGCGAAGCCCTTCACCAGCCGCGCGGCCGAACCGGGATCCTCCTCGCTGAATGCCAGCAGCAGCGGGCCGACGAAGCCCTCCTGCATGCATTCGAAGTCGGTTCCCTCGACCGCCCGCCGGGCCAGGGTGTTCTTCACGACCCGCAGGTAGACCCCGGAAGACCGCGCCTGCCTGCGCAGTTCGGTCATCTGGGCCACCGACAGACCACGATATTCCGCTGCAATGGCGGAATGCGCCGAGGCGGCAACCGCGGCCACTTCCGAGACAACCACCTTCTTGTCATCGAGATTCATAGCCACGTTGTCTTTCCTCCATTGTGATCGCCGGTGCCCGGCGATCGTTGCAGACCGGGTCGACTGCCCCCGGGGCTTCCTGGTGCTTCCCGCCGCAGGACATTCCTGAATCGGGCCGACACCATCTGCGCAGGCTGTGTTTTTAAGCGGCGTGCCGCGCCTGCGGTCTTGGATGGTCCGCCGCCGGATGGCGGCGTCCTACCCAAATCAAGGTACTTCAGAGCTTCAAGGTCGCCGGATCCACCTGCAGGCCCGGACCCATCGTGGACGAGACCGTGACGCGCCGGACGTACACGCCCTTGGACGTGGACGGCTTCAGCTTCATCAGGTCGGCCAGCAATGCGTTCAGGTTCTCGGTCAGCGCATCGCTGGCAAAGTCGATCGCGCCGATCGAGCAGTGGATGATGCCGGCCTTGTCGGTGCGGTAGCGGACCTGACCGCCCTTCGCGTTCTTCACCGCCGTGGCGACGTCCGGGGTCACGGTGCCAACCTTGGGGTTCGGCATCAGCCCGCGCGGACCGAGGATCTGGCCAAGCTGACCCACCACACGCATCGCGTCCGGCGAGGCGACCACCACGTCGAAGTTCAGCTCTCCGGCCCGGACCTGCTCCGCGAGGTCCTCCATGCCGACCACATCGGCGCCGGCCTCCCGGGCCGCGTCGGCATTCGCTCCCTGCGTGAACACCGCCACACGCACGGTCTTGCCGGTTCCGTTGGGCAACACAGTGGAACCCCGCACCACCTGGTCCGACTTGCGCGGATCGACACCGAGATTCACCGATGCATCCACCGACTCGCGGAACTTCACCGCGGACACGTCGCGCAACACGTCGAAGGCCTCGGCGGCAGGATAGGTCGCGCCCGGACGGGCCTTTTCGCGGATCGCGCGGGCACGCTTGGAGATCTTCGCCATCTCAGAGACCCTCCACTTGCAGGCCCATGCTGCGGGCACTTCCGGCAATGGTGCGCACCGCGGAGTCCAGGTCGGCCGCGGTCAGATCGGGCTCCTTCGCCCGCGCGATCTCCTCGAGCTGCTCGCGGGTGACCGTACCCACCTTCTTGGTGTTCGGCGTGCCCGACCCGCTGGTGACCCCGGCTGCCTTCTTCAGGAGCACCGACGCCGGGGGCGTCTTGGTGACATAGGTGAAGCTGCGGTCCGCGTAGACGGTGATCACCACCGGAATCGGCAGTCCCGGCTCCATGCTCTGCGTGGCCGCGTTGAAGGCCTTGCAGAATTCCATGATGTTGACGCCCCGCTGGCCGAGCGCCGGACCCACGGGCGGACTCGGGTTGGCCTTGCCGGCCGGGACCTGCAGCTTGATGTATGCGGTAATCTTCTTGGCCATTTCCTCTCCTTCGGGTACAAGCGCCTCGCGGCTCCCCGAACCGGTTCAACACGCGGCCGGTGCCGCGTCAGGATTTCTCGACTTGATGGAACTCGAGTTCCACGGGCGTCGAGCGCCCGAATATCTGCACGGCCACCAGGAGGCGGCTCTTGTCGTAGTTGACCTCTTCAACCACGCCATTGAAGTCGTTGAACGGGCCTTCCACGACGCGCACCATTTCGCCGACCTCGAACAGCACCTTCGGCCTCGGTTTCTCCGCGCCCTCCTGCATGCGCTGCAGGATCGCGTCCGCCTCCTTGTCGCTGATCGGCGCGGGTCTGTCCGCAGAGCCGCCGATGAAACCGAGAACACGCGGGACCGCCTTGACCAGGTGCCAGGCCTCGTCATTCAGGTCCATCTGCACCAGCACGTAGCCTGGGAAGAACTTGCGCTCGCTCTTCCGCTTCTGGCCGTCCTTCATCTCGACGACCTCTTCCGTGGGCACCAGGATCTCTCCGAAGTGATCCTGCATCCCGTAGCGCTCGATCCGCTCCTCGAGGGATCGCTTTACCTGTCCCTCGAAGCCCGAAAAGGCCTGAACCACATACCAGCGCAGTGCCATGCCTGTCCTCCGGTCAACCAATGAACTGCCGGATGGTCCAGCCCAGCAGCGTGTCCAGCAACCAGAGAAAGATCCCGACCAGGATCACCACACCGATCACGATCAGCGTGGTCTGGGTGGTCTCGACCCGGGTCGGCCAGACCATCTTGCGGACCTCCGTGCGAGCGTTGCCCATGAAGCCCGCGAGCTGTCGGCCCTTGGAGGTCGTCGTCGTGATACCGATGGCGACCCCGACGATGGCGAGCAGGCCGAGCACCCGTACCAGCACGGATTCGGCAGCGAAGTAGTAGAACCCCATCACGCCCGCGATCAGCAGCGCGATCGCTGCGAAGAGCTTGACCGTGTCAAGCCCGCCTCCAGTCTGTCCCGTACGTTCACTCATGAAATAATCACCTGAAGCCCGCTGCCACTGGAAAGGTGGCAGGCC
>JAGTVE010000065.1 GCA_018224485.1 Thioalkalivibrio sp.
CTCCCTGCTGACGCGCGGGAAGCGGCTGGACGAGGGTGCGCCGGGGCACGGCCTTGGACTCGCGATCGTCCACGATATCGTCGGGTTCTACCAGGGCGACTTGGCGTTGGACCAGGACCCGACCCTGGGGGGTCTGCGCATACGGATTGATCTTCCGCACCCGGCCTGACCGCAAGCAGGCGGTGCGCACTGGTGCGCTCGCGCCGGTCATGGGCGGTCTCCTGACCGCCCGGTGCCGGCCACGGGACGTGCGCAGCTGACTCAGCGCAGGATGAAGACCGACACCGGCAGCCGTTGGGCGAGTTCCCCCGCGTTGGAACTGATCAGGTGCAGCCGGTCCGCGACGCCGGGTATGTGGGAGGCCATCACCACCAGATCGGCCCCGATTTCCTTCTGGGCCTGGACCAGCTTGTCATCTAGTTCGATGGCCACGTCGGTGCTGTCCATGGCCCGGGAATCGGTCTTGATGCCAAATTCCTCGCCCTGTTGGCGGGCAAATTCCGCGAGGTTGCGGGCAAGTTCCTCAGGCGTCTTGGCCGCCCGATTCGGCACGCGTCCGGCAACGGTGACGTAGTGGACGGTGGCGTCATACTGCTTGGCCAGCCGCGCGGCGACTTCGAGACTCTTGTGCATGCCCTCGACGTGCTTGAGGTCGACTGGAATCATGATTTTGTCGAACATCGGTGTTTCCTCCTGGTTCGATGCATCCCGTGCGAACTCCCCCACAATGCCAGAATATTGGTTACCAAGGCTAGAGGCCGCTCCCACAGTGGATGGGGCCATGGTGGGATGTAGGAGCGGCTTCCAGCCGCGATCAGCGACGAGCGCGGTGCCCGGGGCCATCGCGGCCAGAGGCCGCTCCCACGAGGACGGACTGTTGTCCGTGTAGGAGCGTGCCCTGCACGCGAATGGGCTCTGACAAATCGGCCAGTTCAGGCCGCTCCTTCGAAGTCGATGGATCGCAGGTTGGTCACACAGGGGTGGACCAATACACAAAAAAAGGATCAGAGGCCATCAGCTTCTGATCCTTTTCTTGATTGGCGCGCCCGGAAGGATTCGAACCTCCGACCACCTGGTTCGTAGCCAGGTACTCTATCCAGCTGAGCTACGGGCGCCCTGTTGCAGGCGCGCATTATCTCGGTCTGAGGGGGTGGATGCAAGCCCCGAAGGTCGGCTTCGCCCGGCGGCGCCTGCTGCGGACAACGGCCTCATTGCCCCTCGTTGACCGGCACGGGGCCGTAGGGCGAACTCCGGATTCGGTCGTGCTCGTGCATCCGATAGTGCACGAAAGGCCCCAAGTCGTGGAAGTGCATGAAGGGATTCCCCTGGACCTCTTCCTCGAGCGTGGAGCTGGGCTTTTCTGCGTAGTTGTGCCCCGGATGGATCCGGGTCTGACGGGGCAGGCCGGTGCGCAGGTCCCTGAGAGTCTGGAACATCTGCTCGGGGTCGCCGCCAGCCAGATCGCAGCGGCCGCAGCCGAAGACGAACAGGGTGTCGCCGGTGATCAGGTCGTCGCCAGTGGGCAGGTGGAAGCACGCGGAGCCCGGCGTGTGGCCCGGGGTGTGCAGGAAGCGGATCTCGGTGTCGCCGAGCATGAGCCGGTCCCCGCCGTGATGCAGGTGCGGCCGGGTCAGGGTGTGGCCCCAGAAGTCCGCCTCGGGCTTGAGCAGGTGAACCCGGGCATTCGGGGCCTCCTCCAGCACGCATTCGATGCCGTTGATGTGGTCGTAATGGCTGTGCGTCAGGAGCAGGTCCGTGATCTCCAGGCCGTGCTGTTCGGCGAGGCGGACGATCTCTTCCGGTTCCCAGGCCGGGTCCACCACGGCGGCGCGGCCGCTGGAGACGTCCTCGATCACATAGATGAAGTTCTCCATCGGCCCGAGTTCAAGGGCGTGGACACGATAGGGCAGCGTGGTTCCGGATTCAGCCATGTTCGGTAGGACACCGGGTCCCGGGAATGGGTTCGGAGTCGAGGGTCGCCGAATCCTGGGGATGGCGCAAGGGTCCGCCAGCTTCGGCGGGCGGCAGGCCTGTAATGCAAAGGGCCCGCCGGACATATGTCCGGCGGGCCCTGAACTGCGGCCTGGATCAGGACGCTCAGCTGAAGGCCTGGCCCGGGTTGACGCCCACCTTCTTAAGGATGATCGCCAGGGGGCAGAAGCCCGTGAAGGCGGACTGCACGAGGTTGATGCCCACGAAGGCGGTCAGCAGGAGCCAGGCTGGGCTGACGAGCCAGGCGAGGAGCGCGCCGAGCAGGACGACGATGCCGGCGCCGGCGAGTACCATTTGATCGATGCTCATGTTTCGTTCTCCAGTGAATATTAGGTTGTTCTAACTTACGCCGGCTGCGCACTCAAGCGCAAGGGAAACCCGACGCCTTGCGTGGATGCCTCAGCGGTTTTCGATGCGGATGTAGTCGCGGGCCTGATGGCCGGTGTAGAGCTGCCGCGGCCGCCCGATGCGCGACTCCGGATCCTGCATCATCTCGTTCCAGTGAGAGATCCAGCCAACGGTGCGCGCCAGCGCGAAGATCACAGTGAACATGTTCAGCGGAATCCCCATCGCACGCAGGATGATTCCGGAATAGAAGTCGACATTCGGATAGAGCTTGCGCTCGACGAAGTAGTCGTCCTGCATTGCGATCTCCTCGAGCTTCATCGCGACATCGAACAATGGCTGGTTCGCGCCCCCGCCGATCTCGGAGAGCAGCTTGTGGGTGGTCTCGCGGATGATCGTCGCGCGCGGGTCGTAGTTCTTGTACACGCGGTGGCCAAAGCCCATCAGGCGGAACGGATCGTCCTTGTCCTTGGCGCGGGCAACGAAATCCTCGACCTTCTTGCCGCTGTGCACGATGTCCTCGAGCATCATCACCACCTTCTCGTTCGCGCCGCCGTGCAGCGGGCCCCAGAGCGAGGCGATACCGGCTGAGATCGCCGCAAACGGGTTGGCCTCCGAGCTGCCGGACAGGCGCACGGTGGAGGTCGAGGCGTTCTGCTCGTGGTCGGCATGCAGGACCAGGATCAGGTCCAGCGCCCGGACGAAGATGGGATCGGGCTCATAGGTGGCGGTGGGGACACCGAACATCATCGCGAGGAAGTTGCCGGTGTAGGAGAGCCGGTTCTTCGGGTACATGAACGGCTGTCCGTTCGCGTACTTGTAGGACCACGCGGCGATCGTGGGCATCTTGGAGATCAACCGGTGCGCCGCGATCTTGCGGTGTTCCGGGTTATGGACATCGCTGGAGTCGTGGTAGAAGGCGGACAGCGCGCCAACGACGCCGACCATGATCGCCATCGGGTGGGCGTCGTGCCTGAACCCGTCATAGAACCCCCGCACCGCCTCGTGCAGCATCGAGTGCTCCTTCATGATCTGCGAGAAGCCGTGGAGCTCGTCCGACGACGGCAGTTCGCCGTTCAGCAGCAGATAGCAGACCTCGAGATAGGTGCTGTGCTCCGCGAGCTGCTCGATCGGGTAGCCGCGGTAGAGGAGGGTGCCCTTGTCGCCGTCGATGAAGGTGAGGGCGCTGCTGCAGCTCGCCGTTGACAGGAATCCGGGGTCGTAGGTGAAGTAGCCGAGTTCCTTGTACAGGGTGCGGATGTCGATGCAGTCAGGCCCATGGCTGCCCACGTTCACGGGAAGCTCAATGGACTTGCCGGTGCTGTTGTCAGTAAGCGTTACGGTCTTGGAAGTCATAGGGCTCCTCGCGCCTGGTGCGTTCTGAAGTCCAACAGGGGTACCGCGTGTTGCGAGTGTAATCCAGTTTTTAGTGCGCCGCACAAGGGCCCGTCAGAGCTCCAGGCCCAGGAATCCGGCCAGTTCGCGGCTGGACATCACGTGACAGTAGATCATGTTGATCACCTCGAGCTCGTGCCGGTGCAATTCCATGGTGCCGGCCGCACAGCAGTCCTCGATCACCATCACGTTGAAGCTCTCGTCCGCCAGGCTGCGTACGGTGGAGGAGATGCACTGGTCAGTGTAGATGCCGGCGACCACGACATTGCGGATCCCCATGTTGTTGAGGGTCAGACGCAGATTGGTCCCGGTCAGCGCGCTGTCGGTGGTCTTCGTCGTCACGATCTCGCCCGGGAGAGGCGCCACCTCCGGCGCGATCTGCGAGGCCGGTGAGTCGAGTGGCATCAGCAGGTTGTTCCATCCGGGCTTCTTCTGGCTGAGCGAGCGGTCGCGCCCGTCTTCGAGCAGACAGGCGATACGTGCGTGCAGCACGTCCATTCCCTGGTTCCGGAAGGCCTCCTGGAGGGCGCGAAGGCTGGGCAGGACCGTCTGTCGCATCCGCAGTTGAAAGGGTTCCCACAGCGCCCGCTGCGCCGGATCCTCCGGCAGGTCCAGACCGTAGTCCTGCACATCGATGCACAACAGCGCAGTCTGTGCCGGGTCGAGATCGGGATCCTCGGGTTCCGGCGCGCTGGCGTAATAGAATGAGCGGTAATCCGTCTTCCAGTTCATGGCATCTCCCGCGTAGCCGTCCAACCCGAGCCCCTGCCTGCCAGGCGCCCTGGGATGGTGCGGGCGGCAAGCGGTCATGGCGATGCACGTCACTCCAGGGTAGGCAGAGCAGTCGCGAATCGACGTGATCTTTCCATCTCCCTCATTCCTCTGCCGCAGGGGAAGGGGATCCGGGGCACATGGCGCACGACCTTCACGTAAATTGCATCAGTTGGATCAGCGCCGGAAGATGATACGCGGTCATCCGCCGACCGGTACAGCGGCGCTTGATGGGTGTACTTGGAGGCGATCCGGCGTGCCGGGGGAAACGTGAGCTATATCATTCGACACTGGCGCGGCGAGCTGAGCCTGCCAATCGCATTTTGGGTCAACTTCGTTGTATTGAACCTGTTGCTGCTGGCACTGCGTCCGGGCGTGGAGCACGTGCTCGTGTCGATGTCGCTGGACGAGGACCCACAGTTCATGGCCCGCGTTGCGCTGCTACACGTCGGCATCGTGTACGGCGTGGTTTACCCGTGGCAGATCGTCGGGGTGTGGCGCTCGGCCGGCCGCTTCCTCGCCCACCGGCACCGACGTCTCTGGCCGCTCGCCAGTCGCGCCGTACTCGCGCTGAGCCTCGGCGCAACGGTGCTCACGGCCCTGAGCGGGGCCGCGATCTATCGGGACATCGTGGCCATTGCGCTCGGACCAGACCGGTACGCGGACTATACGCTGGAGCGCGTGGGTGACGGCTCTCTGATCCGTCTCCAGGGGCACCTCGGTTACCGAGTGGCGCGGGATCTGCGCAAGGCGCTGGCATCGAAGCCGGCGATCCATGGCATCATCCTGGACAGCCCCGGTGGTTGGATCTCCTCCGGGCGCGGTGTCGCCGGGGTCATCGAAGAGCATCAACTCAACACGTACTCCTTTGACGGGTGTCACTCCGCCTGTGCCACCGCCTTCATCTCCGGGCGCAACCGGTATCTCGCGGACGAGGCGCGGCTCGGGTTCCATCAATACGCAGTCCCGTTCGGAGGCCTGGAGCCCTATTCCAACATGTGGCTGGAGCAGCAGCGGGACCTGCAACACTTCCGGCGGCAGGGCGTGAGTCCGTCCTTTCTGGACCGCCTCTTTCAGGCGGAGCATGGCGAGGCATGGTATCCCACACAGCGGGAGTTGCTCGCGGCCCGCGTGATCTCCGGCGTGGTCCGCTCCGAGGAGGTGCTGTTCGGGACCAATCCCGCCACCGGTCAACCCTGATCAATCATTGACCGTTTGCCTTCCTCTCCCGGCGAAGACGGGAAAGGCGGAGGGGAATACCCCCGCCGGATACGCGATTCAGCGCTTCGATGCCGGGGCCGGCGCGGACACAAGCTCCACCCGCAGCGGATCGGTATTGCTCTCCCACACGCCCACATCCACGGTGCGCCCATCGGCATCCTGTACCAGATAGCTCCGGTGGCCGTGGTGACGCAGCGCCCTTGCGATACTGTTCAGACCTGCGGCATCGTCGGTACTGATGACCGCCGTGCGGGTACCCGGCAGCATCCACATCCGGGCATGACCGCGCCGTTCCAGGTCTTCGGGAGGCCGGGGCGTTCCAGTCCGTTCCAGCCAGCGGATGACATCCGATGTGCTCCCCATCACCAGCAGTGGCACATCCGGATCGAAGTCTTCGGCCGGCTCGGGCGTGAAGCCCAGCACCGCGCGGGCAAAGGGTTCCAGCCCGTCCTGAGTCGCGATGAGCCGGGTATCGGGGTCCAGGCTCACGGTGCGCAGGATAGGGGGCGGGTCCGGCAGGCGCCGCAACACCTCGTGGTGCGGATCGGCCGTGAGCGCGACGGGCCTTTCCGACAGCGCGAACCGGAAGTCGGTGCGGCGATCGTCCAGCGTGACGATGCGGTGCTGCATGCCCGATTCGGTCTCGATCGCCAGCGGCACGCGCAGCGGCCATGGGGCCTCGTCCTGCGCCTGTTCCAGGCTTCCGCTGACCAACCACCGGCCCTGCTCCTCGCTGGCGGCGACGGCATGCAGGGCGAGTTCGGGCAGGCGAGGGCGCTCGAGCCAGGGTTCGAAGAAGGCGTTCAGGTCGTCGCCCGAGGCATCGCTGAAGGCGCGGACGACGTCGTCCCAGCTCGCCACGCTGAACACGTGGCGTTCATTCAGCAGGCGCGTGCCGGACTCGAAGGCCTCGCTCCCGATGCGCTCCTCGAGCATGTGAAAAAGCATCGCGCCGCGATTGTACCCGACGATGCGGTTGGCGCCCTGGTTGCCGCCCTCAAAGCTCACCAGCGGGCGGTCGAGTTCCTCGGGAAGCCAGGCGAGGTCCAGCAGCCA
The DNA here is from genome assembly GCA_018224485.1 of Thioalkalivibrio sp. Lineage (GTDB taxonomy): Bacteria > Pseudomonadota > Gammaproteobacteria > Ectothiorhodospirales > Ectothiorhodospiraceae > Thioalkalivibrio. The sequence goes on from JAGTVE010000065.1 coordinate 6,781, forward strand.
GCGGTGGCGCGTGTCGGCCGCGTCTCCGCGCTGCGCGTCGAGATAGTAGTCGGCCATATAGGTGGTCAATCCCTCGGACCAGTTCCCGCTCTCGTAGTCGATGCGTACGCCGGTGCCCCACCAGCTGTGCATCAGCTCGTGAGCCAGTGATGTGCGCGGGATGAAGGGCAATGGGATCACCCGCTCCCCAAGCAGGGTGAAGCCGGGGAAGGCGAAGCCCACTGGCATCGGCGAGGCCGCGACGGTGAAGCTCTGATAGGGATAGGGACCGGCCCGATCGACAAACAGCCGCAGGTAGTCGGCGGAGTGATCGAGGTAATTCTCGGCATGGGCCCGATCGAGCCGTGTCGGAAACAGCGTGCGAACCCGGATACCGTCCACAAGGCGCTCGCGTTCCTCCCAGGGGCCGGTGGCCACGGTGATCCCGTCGGTGCCTGGGTGCTCGTAGACGGCGGTATAGCCGCGGTCATCCTCGCGCGGCGAGGCGGACAGCGACCCCGTGGCGACGAAGCGCTGACCCGGTGGAGTGCGGCCCTCAAGCCGCAGTGCGAAGGCCTCCTGTTCGAAGCGGGGATACCACCCGGGTCCCTCGGGCAGGAAGCCACCCTCGGGGGTCAGGAACAGCCGGCTGCGTTGTGGGTCCGCGGCGGGCAGTTTTCCGCTCCAGCGCAGCCGGATCTCGCCGGCCGCCGTTGCGGGCACATCGAGCCGGTATCGACCAGGCTCCACCGAAACGGCCTCGAGGGGCCTGCCGGCGGCCTCGATTTCCCTGAGCTCCAGATCCTCGAGGAGCGTGAACGAATGGGCGCCGGCCGCCAGCGGTAGTCGCAGCTCGCCATCCAGCGTGCCGGTGGCGGGATCCAGGTCCAGGCTCATCTTCCAGAGAGGATCGGCCACCGCTGGAAGGGCAAGGAGCAGCAAGGCGCCCAGCGCAATCTGTGGAAGCCGCGTCATGGGGTGCAGGTCCTTCACCATCGGTTCAGTCCTTCGGCGCGGGGAACCGCGCAAGCAGTTCGATCTCGTTGCCGTCACGCAGCACCGTGACCGGCATCACGTTGCCGGGTTGCTGGCGGCGGACGACGGCCTGAAGTTCGCCCGGAACCCGCGTCGTTACTCCCGAGACGCTAGTCACGATATCGTCAGCCTCAATCCCGGCCGAGGCGGCGACCGAGTCTTCCATCACGGACCAGATCCGCACGCCCGCCGGATCGTCCTCGATCCGCACGCCCAGCAGCAGTGGACGGGGCGGCTCATGGCGGTCACCGCTTGCAATTGCGAAGAAGGCATCAGCCAGACCTGGAGAAGGCGCATCCTTACATGTGGCGTCAGCTTCCCATGGGAGCAGGACCCGGGCGTCGGTGATTCCGAGGTCATGCAACTGGTGTGGCACGCCATACCGGTATTCGAGGTGGCCGGAGCCCATTATTCCAACGGCAAGTCGATCGTCGGCCGCCGCCTCCACGAGCCCCGCGGCCATTGCCCGGTCCCAGATCAACTGCCCGGATACGAAGCGGTCGAGTTCGGCGCCTTCGTCGGCACCGGTTGGATGCTCGGCGAACACGGCGCCCAGGTAATCGCGGTAGCCTTCGGTCGCCGGCGTGGGCGGGGTGATGTCGTAACGCGCCTCCGATGGGACTGCATCCCAGCCCTCAAGCATGATCCGGGCGATCAGCGGCTGCTCAAGGTTGATCGCCAGCAGCGGAATACCGTGCATGCGCGCAAAGTGCAGGATCGGCAGGTAGAGCCGGACATCGAAGCCCCACACCTGTCCCCAGTTGCTCTGCTCCACGAAGTCGCTCTCGTCCAACTCGCCTGCAACCCAGGCGTCGAGCGCCGGTTGTGCCGAGCGCGGGAGCATTTCGAGCCCGATGACCATGTCCGGGCGGTATGCATGCAGTGCAGCGAGCGTGTGGAGCTGCCAGCGGTGGTGCTCCATGCGGTCGTGGCGCTCCCCGAGCAGGACCGCGTCGGCCTCGGCGAGATCCTGGAACAATTGATCGGGCGAGAGTTGCTCACCGTTGCTGCCGCGCCATTCACCCGGCGAGATGCACTCGGCGCCGATGGCACCCGGCAGCAGGGTGGCGAAAAGCAGGGTCGCGCAGAGCACGGCGGATCGCCGGCAACAAGGACGTTTCATCGTGGGCTCCGGAAGGCGGGCAATGCGCTTGGGATCCCCGTGGCTCGAGGAAAGTTCATCGGGCTCCTGCGGGAGTGTCGGAGCCCGTGATGCGCTCCCGGTTCGTCCGGTCCGGGCCGAGCCGCTTTCAGGGCCGGCGTTGCCGCCAGGGTCCCGGGGCTCCCGCCAACGAAGGCGTGGGGCGATCGCGGGTCAGGCGGGGGGCTTCTGCATGGCCTTGTAGATCAGAAAGATCAGGAGCCCGATGATGACCAGAACGGAGGCTCCCAGTGCGGCGCCGGTTAGCCAGACAATCACGTCTCCGTATTCCATGCAAACCCTTTCCCTCGTCGGTTTTTTTGTCAAAAAGAGCATAGGGCGGGGCATTCCTAAAGCGCAAGTATTTCGGGCTCCAGTCGGCCTTGCGAGCGCTCAGCACTCCGGGTCCGCGGCGAGCTTCCGTGAGCGCCCGACGGTGAGGCTGGTGATGGCCAGGAAGACCTCGCGCAGGAAGGAGACCAGCGTCCCGATCAGGAAGAACATTGCCGCAATGAACAGGCCGCCGATCAGGATGGCGTGACTGGCTCCGAGAAAGGCCTCCACGAACATGGTGACGATGAGGACGCAGACCAGCAGCGCAGTGGCGATTCCCAGCGTGATCCCGACGTAGACGAGTCGCGCCCGGCGATCGAGTATGCAGAGCTCGCGCAGGGCATCTTCCCGGACCTCGCCGTCGGCCTCCTGGAGCACCGCCTCGAGATGACGGCTGCGATCCACGACCCGCGAGAGCCGCGAGACGAAGGCGTTAAGGAATCCCGCGATGCCCACCAGAAGGAAGACCGGCGCGACGGATAGCTGGATGACCTGTGAAATGTCCATGATCGAGGGGAGGGTCTGCATGCGTAAGGGCCTGTCACTGGGAGGGCGCGGGGACTTCCTGCACCGACTAGCATCCTGCCCGATGCACTGGATTTCAATGGCTTGAAATCCTTTTGACAGCCCTGGATAAGCCTGTACAATACGCGCTCCGAACGCGACAGGCGCGTAGCTCAGCTGGTTAGAGCACCACCTTGACATGGTGGGGCTCGTTGGTTCGAGTCCAATCGCGCCTACCAATACAGCAGAGAAGCCGGACAGGCCGGACTCAAGTCCGAAACAAGTGCCTCGGAATCCACCACAGGTAGAAGACCATGGCGAACAGCTCGACCAGGGTCTGGAAAACGATGACCACGACCGTCGCCTCCCAGCCTGCCGGGAGGGATAGCGCGAAGGGCAGCACCACGAAGGAGTTTCGGGTGCCGAGGCTGAACGCCAGCGTACGGCCGTTGGATACGGGCAGGGCCAGGAGTCGCATCAGCACCCGCGCGATCAGGGCGGCCGCCAAGGCAAAGGCGACGAATACCGGCAGCACCGCTAGCAGCATCGGTGCGGAATCCCGAACCACACCGACTTGTGCTGCCGCGATCAGGAACACCACCAGGGTCAACAGTGGCACGGGCCACCAGGCCAGCCGTTCGCGCCAGACTGCCTGGCTGGGGCGCGCCTCCATCCAGCGCTCACTGAGGGCAGCCAGCAGCAGGGGGATCCCGATCAGGCCGATCGCGGCCGGGGCCAGGTCCTGCACAGTAAGGACCGAGGCGAATTGCTCCGACGGAAGCATCCACCAGAGGTACATAGGCAGCAACAGGAATTGCAGCAGCAGGTTCAACGGCGTGACGGCTATCGCGCGGGCCGTATCGCCCCGGCCCAGCTGGGTGAAGGTGATGAACCAGTCGGTGCAGGGTACGAGCAGCACCAGGAGCACCCCGAGCCGCAGCGCCGGATCGTCCGGGAGCAGCAGCACCAGCCCCCAGGCCAACAGCGGAATCAGGACGAAGTTGCCGAGCAGCAGCGCGAGTACGAAGCGCAGATCTCGAAAGGCATCACGCAGACGCAGCAGCGGCACCTGTACGAAGGTGGTGTAGAGCAGGACGCCGAGCACGGGCCAGAGCAACGCATCGAACAACGGACCGATGCCCGGGGCCTGAATCCCGAGCGTGAGTCCGGCAAGAATTCCCGCCAGGTACAGCCAGACCTGTTGGCGTTCAAGGTCTAAGCGGCTGAACATGCCAAAACGACGTTGAAATCAGCCTCGGCGCCCACCAGGAGACACCCACTCTGTTGGATCATCCCAAAATGGCCTGAAGTGCCTGGTTCAGTTCCGGGTACTGGAATTCGAAGCCTTCATCCAGGAGGCGTTTCGGCATCATGCGGTTGCTGACCAGCAAAAGTTCGGACATCTCACCGAACAGCAGGCGCAGGACCGGCTCGGGCATCGGGAACAGCGTGGGACGTTTCAGGGCCCTGCCCAGGGCGCGGGTGAACTCCGCGTTGGTGACCGGGTTCGGGGCGCTTGCGTTGTAGGGGCCCGAGGCCTGTTCGTTTGCAGCCAGCCACTGGTAGATGCGCACGATATCGGCCCGGTGGATCCACGGGAAATAGTGTTTCCCGGAGCCGAGGCGCCCGCCGGCGCCCATCTTGAACGGAAGCAGCATCTTTGCCAGGGCGCCACCTTCGCGGTCCAGTACGACTCCGGTGCGGACCAGGCAGACCCGCACGCCCAGGGGTTCTGCCCTCAGTGCCTCATTCTCCCACTGGGCGCAGAGATCGTGTGTGAAACCGGCCGTCGGTGGCGTGTCCTCGGTGATGACGCGGTCGCCCTGCTCGCCGTAATAGCCGACGGCAGAGGACGAAATCAGGGCCTTCGGCGGGCTTTCCATTTTGCGCATCCATTCCACCAGTTCTCTGGTCGTGTCCACGCGGGAATCCATCAACAGGCGCTTGCGTACCTCGGTCCATCGGCCGTCCGCGATCGATGCCCCTGCCAGATTGATGACCGCATCCGGGTTCGGACCCCTGAATTCGTCGAGACGCTGGATGGCCGTAACACCTTCGGCGACCTTCGGTTCGGCCTGACGACTCCAGACAACGACATCGTGGCCGTCTTGTATCAGCTGCGGGCACAAGGCCTGCCCGATGAAACCGGTGCCACCCGAAACCAGAA
>JAGTVE010000066.1 GCA_018224485.1 Thioalkalivibrio sp.
CGCCCCCTGAATCCGGTTCTTCTTTCACGCTGTCCCAACCTCATCTCCCGCCTTCGGTTGTCGTGGCCTTGACGCGGTGACTGGATCATCATAACGCCGCGCAGGGGACACGAAGACGCCAGCGACCCGGATGCGGGGCCGGGCCGGGCGCCGCGGGACGCGGCCGACGCTGGATTGGCCAGGGGCTCAGCGCCCTCGGCTGCCGGGGGGCACATCGGGGAGCGAATCCGTGCGCCGGAACTTGCTCCAGGATCCCCGCTATGCTTCGCTTCCTGACATCGCGAACACTGGGCACGATCTGATCCGGAGAGGATTCATGCACCTGAGCAGTCCCACCTTCGAGACGGGCGGTCGAATACCCTGGAGCGCGTCCGCGCCAAACGAGAACCGGTTGCCCGAGCTGGAGATTCATGATGTACCCGCGGCCGCACGCAGCCTGGCACTGATCCTGGAAGACCTCGATTCGCCGCTCGGCGAGATGACCCACTGGCTGGTCTGGAACGTGCCGCCGAACAGGTCCCGGATGGATGCCCTCAACCTGCGCGAGGAGGCGTGTGTCGGGATGGATTCCTTCGGCAAGATCGGGTATCTGGGTCCCGTGCCTCCGGAGGGGGTGCATCGTTACCGCTTCCGCCTGCTGGCCCTCGATGTCGAACTCGACCTGGAGTCCGGCGCCACGCGCAGTCAATTCGAAGCGGCGGTCGAGGGGCACGTGCTGGAGGAGGCCGAACTCATCGGCGAGATCGAACGGCCACCGCGCCCGGAAGACCGCTGACCGGAGCAAGGTGGTCGACACGCCAGCGCAGAGGACGACCAATGCCGTTGAACTACCGTCCCAAGGCCTTCTTCGCCTCCGTGAACCCCACCGTGTTCACGGCATCGGCGATCATGGTGGTGCTGTTCGTCGGCTTCGGTGTGGTCGCTCCGGCACTGACCAGCCAGGTGTTCGAGTCGATCCAGGACTTTGTCACCGAGTACCTCGGCTGGGGGTATCTGCTCCTGGTGACGGTCTTCCTCGCCTTCCTGATCTGGCTGGGGTTCAGCCGCTACGGGTCCATCTGCCTGGGGCAGCCCGACGACCGCCCGATCTTCGGCTACGGCGCCTGGTTCGCGATGCTGTTCAGCGCCGGCATGGGCATCGGTCTGGTCTTCTGGAGCGTGGCCGAGCCCATCATGCACTACCAGCAACCGCCGTACATCGATGGCGAGACCACCGGCGCCGCGGGGCAGGCAATGGTGTACACCTTCTTTCACTGGGGACTGCATGCCTGGGCGGTGTACGTGGTGCTCGGGCTGTCGGTGGCCTACTTCAGCTACCGGCACAGCCTGCCACTGACCATCCGCTCGATCTTCTATCCGCTCCTTGGCGACCGGATCTACGGGCCGATCGGACACGCGATCGACGTGCTCGCGATCTTTGGCACCCTGTTCGGGCTGGCCACCTCGCTCGGCTTTGGCGCGATGCAGCTGAACACCGGGCTCAATCTGCTGGTGGGATTGCCGGTGTCGCAGTGGTTTCAGGTGGGCATTATCGCGGCGATCACCGCGGTCGCCGTGTTCTCGGTGATCTCCGGTCTGGACCGCGGCCTGAAGTGGGTGAGCGTCTTCAATCTCTCGCTCGCGGTGGCCTTCATGCTCTTCGTGCTGCTGGCCGGTCCGACGCTGTTCCTCGTGCGCTTCCTGCTCGACTCCACCGGCAGCTACCTGCAGCAGCTGATCAATCTGAGCCTGCACACGGACGCGATCGGCGGTTCCCAGTGGCAGAAGGACTGGACCATGTTCTACTGGGCATGGTGGATCGCCTGGTCGCCGTTCGTCGGCATCTTCATTGCCCGCATCTCGCGCGGGCGGACCATCCGGGAGTTCATCGTCGGCGTGCTGGGTGTGCCCACCCTGTTCGTCTTCTCCTGGCTGACGATCTTCGGGGGCACCGCGCTGTACCTTGAACTGTTCGAGGAGGGCGCCGGCATCGCTGCTGCGGTCGCCGAGGACCGGAGTGTCGCCCTGTACGCGACCCTGGAGCACCTGCCGTGGTCGACCTTTACCTCCGCGATCGCGACCCTGCTGATCGCGACCTACTTCATCACCTCATCGGCCTCCGGCACCTATGTGGTGGATGCTCTGGTCTCGCGCGGCGCGATCCACTCGCCCAGGCGCCAGCGCGTGATCTGGGGCATCACCGAGGGCGCGGTGGCGGCCACGCTGCTGATCGTTGGCGGCGAACGCGCGCTGGACAGCCTTCAGACCGCCTCGCTGACCGGCGGCCTGCCGGTCGCGATCATCCTGGCCTTCTGCTGCTACAGCCTGCTCCGCGCACTGCGTCGCGAGTACCGCGTAGAAGGCGTTGAACCCCCTTGGCGCTGACTGCGCTCCGGGACCGGACCGCTATTGCGGCCAGGGATGGAGCTTGGTGGCCAGGGCGTCGAGCAGGGAGGGGTAGGTGTGCTCGGTCACCACGGGTGCCGCGAACACGGCGATGGTGTTCACGACCACCAAAATGATCGCGAACCAGCCGTAGCCTCCCAGTGCGCGTTGCCAGGGGAGGTGGGCCGGGATTCTCCCGGAGATCTCCGGCGCCTCCGCGTCCACGCCGGCGGATGCATCCTGCTCGAGGAAGGCCTCCTCCTTGCTGGCCCGGGCCATGTCTGCCTTGCGGAAAAGGATCACGCGGGCGGAGAAGAAGAGGTCGACGGCACGGATGCCCATCGCACGCAGCACTACGCCCGCGCGGGCAAAGCGCGCCAGAATCGGCGAGACGCGGGCGCCGAGGGCGGAGAGCCGTCCGCCCAGAAGACCGACCCGGGTGGCACTCTGGGCACCCGCCACGCCCGCTCCGACCCCGGTGTAGCTGAGCAGGGTCAGCGCGAGAAACACCAGCGCGATGTCGAACTTCGTGTCCCAGACTGTCCATGCGGCCCGGTGCCAGCCCCCGCCGTACCCAAGATACCCCTTCTTCAGCCATTCGAGTGCCAGATGCAGCCCCACGAGCGCCACCAGCCAGAAATAGCTGACATACACGCTAAGGAAGATGGTGAGCGAGACATAAAGCAGCGCAAAGACGACGCTCCGGTCGTGCAGCACGATCCAGCGGTGCACGGGACCGAGGTGGCCGAGCGCGTCCGGAGTCGCCGCAGGATTCCCGACGTCGGCGGGAGCACTTTCGGCGCCCGCGTTCGGATTAACGGAGTCGTGTCCGTCTTTCAGCACTTCCTTCATCGCGACCTCGCGAACGTCGCCATGCCATGGGACTCGGGGGTTGCCGGGGCCATGATTGATCTGCGGGATACCATCCGGCAACCGCTGCAGGGCGAACCCCGCTGTGCAGGAGCGTCACCAAAAGCATGCCAAGATTCGGAACAGAGCGCCACCGTATGATCCACCGCCCACTGCGGCGCGTTTCTTGATGCGGCCATTCCGGGGTGAACAATAGCGGGTCAAGCCGAAAATCACGGCCCAAACGGCGGCGATGATGCCTAAATGCAATGGATTGCGTGGGTCCAGGCCAAGGGGGGGCGGGGGGTCTGCCGATGGGTACGGTATCGCACGGAAGACCCGGTTCGGCGCCGCGAGCCTGGCATGTGGCCGCATTCGGTCATCAGGACAGTTTATTGTTCATGGGAATATGCTAATAAACCGTGAGCCGCGATGCCGAGGCCCTTGCGAGCGAGTCCACGGCGAGCCGGGTTGGTGGAGTCGTCGGGAGATATGTGGTAAACCCTTGAGATGGAGCAGCGCCGTTTTCGCCGTTCTGCGTCAAAACCGATCCATGGCAGACGGGCCCGGACCCTTGTCCGCGTCGGAAACACGCCACATGGGTCGCTTCTCCCGGCGCCTGCGGCAAACCAGAAATCATTAACTGAGCTTATGGAAAAGCAAGTAACTTTAATTTGAATCGAAAATTGGAATCGAACACACTCGAACGATTTCCCGGATAACAAGAAGGAGGCTGAACCCCGTGATCACAAGTAACCCCTTTGTCGAGCTTGCCACCGTAATTCCGCCGGCCGTCATGCAGGCCTACGTCGTGCTGATGGTCGTCCTGGTGGCAGGCGGAACGATCATGGACATGATTCACAAGAAGAACGCCGCGTACTTCTTTGAAAATGCGAAGCGCGCGAAGAAGAATGCGAAGCGCAGCGTAGGCGGCTTCGAGAAGGGCGCGCTCGCGGCGAAGACCCTGGGCAAGGAGGTCCTGACCTCGGGCGAGTTCGCCAACCCCAAGCGCCAGATGGCCCATCTCCTCACGATGTACGGGTTCATCCTCTTCGTGGTCACGTCGGCGATCCTGATCTTCGGCTATGCCACCGCGGCAGAGCCGGCGCCCGCCATCGTTCCCCTCCTGTGGCACCTCGGAGCACTGTCGCTGGCTGCCGGGGGCTACTGGTTCTGGTTCGGCATCCGGGTCGATCTCACCTCCGAGGGCAAGCCCTGGAACAAGGTCGGGCGTGCGGACCTGTTCGTCCTGTCCCTGATCGGGATGTCGACCTTCGGGCTGCTGTGGTCGCTGACCCAGGGTGCTGGCGCCATCAGCTGGCTGCTCTTTGTTCTGTTCATTGCTGCCACCACCATGCTGTTCGGGAGCGTGTACTGGTCCAAGTTTGCGCACATGTTCTTCAAGCCTGCCGCGGCCTACCAGAAGCGCCTGACCCGCGCAGACGGATCGGCGGAAAACATGCCGACCATCAGCCGCGACGATCCCGAACAGCAGAAGCGGCACTCTATGGACTTGCTGCGGGACGCCCCGATGGACATGGGCCTCGGCATTCAGCGCGAAGCGCCGCACCACTACTGAGGCTTGCAATTGAGCCTCGCACCTGAACATCAGCTTTGATCGAGGATTGTTATGCCAACTTTCGTATACATGACCCGTTGCGATGGCTGTGGATACTGCGTGGATATCTGCCCTTCAGACATCATGCATATCGACCCGACCATGCGTCGCGCCTACAACATCGAACCCAACATGTGCTGGGAGTGCTACTCCTGTGTGAAGGCCTGCCCCCACGACGCGATCGACGTGCGCGGGTATGCAGACTTCGCACCGCTGGGTCACAGCGTCCGCGTGAAGCGGGACGAGGAACGCGGAACCATTGCCTGGAAGGTCAAGTTCCGGGATGGACGGGAAAAGGACTTCCTCTCGCCGATCACAACGAAGCCGTGGGGCAAGCACATTCCCAAGCTCTCGGATGTTTCGGGTCCGGACAAGGACATGCGGGACGGCCAGCTGCTGTTCAACGAGCCCAAGTACATCCGCATGGATGAGGGCGGGCTGCACACGCTGGAATCCGCGGGTCTCAAGCTTGAAGAAGGGGTTTACTACTGATGGGATACCAGACCGTCGTCGAAGACAATATCGATATCCTCGTGGTTGGCGCTGGACTGGGCGGCACCGGTGCCGCCTTCGAGGCCCGGTACTGGGGTCAGGACAAGAACATCGTGATCGCCGAAAAGGCAAACATCGACCGTTCCGGTGCCGTGGCGCAGGGCCTGTACGCGATCAACTGCTACATGGGCACCCGCTGGGGCGAGAACAACCCGGAGGACCACGTCCGCTACGCCCGCATCGACTTGATGGGCATGGTGCGTGAGGACCTGCTGTTCGACATGGCCCGCCACGTGGATTCGGCCGTGCACCAGTTCGAGGAGTGGGGCCTGCCGCTCATGCGCGATCCGAAGACGGGCGCGTATCAGCGTGAAGGGCGTTGGCAGATCATGATCCACGGCGAGTCGTACAAGCCGATCGTGGCCGAGGCCGCCAAGAAGTCCGCGGACAAGATCTTCAATAGGATCTGCGTCACGCACCTGCTGATGGACGATTCCAAGGAGAACCGCGTGGCCGGGGCCGTCGGCTTTAATGTGCGGACCGGGAACTACCATGTGTTCAAGTCGAAGGCGGTGGTCGTGGCCGCCGGCGGCGCGTCCATGATCTTCAAGCCGCGTTCGGTCGGCGAGGGTGCCGGCCGTGTCTGGTACGCGCCTTGGTCCTCCGGATCCGCCTACGGTCTGCTGATCCAGGCCGGCGCGAAGATGACCCAGATGGAAAACCGCATTGTGCTGGCCCGGTTCAAGGATGGCTACGGCCCGGTGGGCGCGTACTTCCTGCACCTCAAGACCTACACGCAGAATGGTCTGGGCGAAGAGTACGAATCCAAATGGTTCCCCGAGCTGCAGAAGATGGTCGGCAAGGAATATCTGGACGTCGAGGCCTCGCACAGGACGCACCGGCCGATCCCGACCTGCCTGCGTAACCATGCCTTCATCAACGAGGTAAATGCCGGCCGTGGTCCAATCCACATGGTGACCATGGAGGCCTTCCAGGATCCCCATCTTGAAGAGGTGGGCTGGGAAAACTTCCTCGGGATGACCGTGGGTCAGGCGGTGCTGTGGGCCGCGACCGATGTGGACCCGAAGAACGAGAACCCCGAGCTGACCACCTCGGAACCCTACGTGATGGGTTCGCATGCCACCGGCTGCGGTGCATGGTGTTCCGGTCCGGAAGATGTCTCGCCCGACGAGTACTTCTGGGGCTACAACCGCATGACGACCGTGGAAGGCCTGTTCGGCGCGGGTGATGCCGTCGGCGGTACCCCGCACGCGTTCTCCTCCGGTTCCTTTACGGAGGGACGGCTGGCGGCGAAGGCGGCGTGCAAGTACATCGACGACGGCAAGGCCCAGGGGATTCGTGTCTCCGACGAGCAGATCGAACGCCGCAAGGCGGAGATCTACAAGCCGATGGAGCATTACAAGATCTATCGCAACGAGGTCGTGGCCGGCACCGTCAACCCCAGCATGATCAATCCGCGACAGGGCCTCGATCGTCTGCAGAAGCTGATGGACGAGTACTGCGGCGGCGTGACGGTCAGCTACATGACCAACGAGAAGCTGCTCAATATCGGCATGAAGAAGATGAGGATCCTGTTCGAGGACCTCGAAAAGCTGGGCGCCGGGGATATTCACGAGCTGCTGCGGGCGTGGGAACTCAAGCACCGGACGCTGACATCCGAGTCGGTGTTCCATCACACCCTGTTCCGCAAGGAGACCCGCTGGCCGGGTTATTACTACCGCGGTGACGCCATGAAGCTCGACGATGAGAACTGGCATGTTCTCACCGTGTCGCGTCGCGACCCCGATACGGGCGAGTACACGATGGAAAAGGCACCCTGCTACCATCTGGTTGACGCCGCTGAGTGATGGGCGCTTGCGGCGAGGCCTCCTTCGAGGCCTCGCCGTCGTTTTTTTGAGCCAGGGCAGAACCATGGGTACCGGCGGTGGTCCTTTTCTTCATTCGCCAAGTCCGGGAAATTGGATATGACTAGCGCAGCTGACGCTCCCGAAACCACGGGAACGGTCAAGAACATCACGGAACACTCCGACGAGGAGATCGTGGCCATCGCCCACCCCATGTGGGACGATCTCATCAAGGCCTCTAACGAGGGTGATTACGGTAGATTCACCCGGAAATTCTCCTTCAACCTCGTCTTCGGGCTCAACGAGGTCGAGGTGGGTAATCAGTTCGCCAAGAGCGAGCTGACCCGCAGTCTTAGCGAGGACTGGGACTTCCTCGGCCTCATTCGCCGGGGTGAACACGTCACCGTGCTTTACCGGGTCCGCAGCACCAAGCGGGAGGGCGAGTGGCTGGGCCGGATGGTTCTCGGCTATGAAAAGGGAGAGCCACGAATCTTCGGCGCGTCCGTTTTCTGATGACGGTGCAAGCAATGACGAACGATAAGATTCAGGAAAACAAGTACGTCGAGCTCACCTACCAGGTTGTGGACAGCAAGTCCGGTGAAGTGCTGACTGCAGTCGAGTATCCGCTGGGCTATGTTCATGGCGTCAACGAGATCCTGTCGCCGAGCGTGATGGCCGAACTGGCGGGACGCTTGGAGGGCGACACGGTCGACGTGCCGATCGACTGTAACGCCCTCTACGGGCCGCGCGACGAGACGCTGGTGATCACGGATCGGATCGAGAATGTTCCGGAGGAATACCGGGAGGTCGGCACCGCGATCCTGATGGAAAACGACCGGGGCGAGACAAAGAATTTTCTGGTCACCCGGGTCGATGACAAGACCGTGACGATCGACGGCAACAATCCGCTGTGTGGCAGGGAAGTGATCTTCAAACTCGACATCCGGACGGTTCGTGATGCCACTGAGGAGGAGATCGAGCACGGCGGGAAGCCGGAGGCGGGACCGGACATCAACAGCGGTCGCGTCGTGCCGATCTGAGGTCATGAAGTCATGGTCCTCATCGAGAACGCATGGCTTGCCGTGAACTCGGCGATTGGGATGCCGGGGTTGCAGCGCATGATTGCCGCTGGCGCGTGAAGCGCCGCCGCAGTTGTCGTGAGCGCGGCCCGGTCTGTGAGTGGGTTGGGGAGCGGACGCTGGCGCACCCCTATTATCATGTTAGACGAGGTGAATGATGAGCGAACCGAAGAAAACGAGGCCCGCGGTACCCGAGGGTAAAGCGCGCTATCTGAAAACCCGGCAGATGTCGGCGAACGAAAAGGGCTACGTCGGCTACGACACCGTCTGGGAATCCTTCCAGAAAGAGGCGGAATACAAGAAGCCGAAGCAGCCGTAAGCCTGCCGGCCGCGCGGAAATTTCCGATGTCGCGGCCGGCACGTATTCCGGAGAGGGCTGATCCTTGGTGGGCCTCTCCACCCCTCTCCTTCCAGGCCGTCCATCGGGTCTAAAGACCCTATTCCTGTGCGCATGGGATGTGACGCGTACAGCAGGATCGCATCGATTGCCCCCGTCCGCGAATTCCTGAGACGGTTCAATCCCGACCAATACCCCGTTAAGCTTCACTAGAAAGCAGAGCGGTGGTTACCATGAAAGTTGCGCATCTCTCCCCTCTCCCGCTTGCGGGAGAGGGGCCGGGGGTGAGGGCCGGGGCCAGCGCCGCCCCCACCCCTCCCCCGCAAGCAGGGGAGGGAGCTTTCGTCGTGTGGGATCGCACCCGTGCACGATGATCATTAGCGCCGGGTGACGAAGCGGAACTGCACCTGGCCTTGTTCCGCTGCACCCTCGGGCAGCAGGGTTGCGGCCCA
>JAGTVE010000067.1 GCA_018224485.1 Thioalkalivibrio sp.
AGGGGGAGCCTCCCCGTGCCGCTCGCCTATGGGCCGGGCGACGCGCATCGCGGCTGGAAGCCGCTCCCACGCTGGGGTTTGTGGGAGCGGCCTCTGGCCGCGATGGGGCATGGCTTGCCGCGAGGGCGCCGGGAAGGAAGCCCTGAGTGACGGGGCCGTAGGTGAAGACGCGAGTGAAGAAGAGGGCCGCTGGTCTGCACCGCCCGATGGTAGGATATGCCGTCTCCGCTCGAGCGCTCCATGTTCCGGTCGAATCCCGAGATCTCCTACCGCGACGTCGGTCTGCTGGCCATGGCGCAGGCGATGCTGATGACCGGCACCTCGCTGCTGGTCTCGACATCGGCGCTGGTGGGTCGCGAACTGGCCCCGGATCCAGGCTGGGCCACGATACCGCTCGGGCTCCAGTTCCTGGCCATGACGCTTTCGACTATCCCGGCGTCCCTGTTCATGGGGCGCTACGGCCGGCGAGCCGGTTTCCTGGTTGGGGTGAACCTCGGCCTTGCCGGCACGCTGCTGGCCGGGTACGCGATCCTCACCGGGAGCTTCCCGCTGTTCTGCGCGGGCGCGGTGCTGCTGGGCAGCTTCAACGCAACCGGCCAGTTCTATCGCTTCGCAGCCGCCGAGGTCGCATCGGAGTCGTTGAAGGCCCGCGCGATCGGACTGGTGCTGGCGGGGGGTATCGTTGCGGCCTTCATGGGGCCCAACCTCGCAGCCTGGACGCGCCAACTCGCCGGTCCCGACTTCGCCGCAAGCTACCTGATCCTGGCCGGCCTCTACGGCATCGGGCTGCTCGCGATCCTGCAACTGCATATCCCGCGGCCCCCGAGCATTGTCCTGCGCGCGCAGGGGCGCCCGCTGCAGGAGATCGTGACGGGACCGGTCTTCGCGATGGCCGTGCTCGCGGCAGCCGTAGGCTACGGCGTGATGAACCTGCTTATGGTGGCCACTCCGCTGGCGATGGAGGGGCACCACCACCGCTTCGAGGATGCGGCCTTCGTGATCCAGTGGCACGTGGTCGCGATGTTTCTGCCGTCGTTCTTCACCGGGGAGCTGATCCGGCGTTTCGGTTTGTACCGGATCCTCGCGGTCGGCGTGCTGCTAAATCTCGCAAGCGTCGGCGTGAATCTTCATGGGCACGACGTCATTCACTACTGGCTTGCCCTGGTGCTGCTCGGGGTGGGCTGGAACTTCCTGTTCATCGGCGGCACGACGCTGCTCACCGAGGCCCACCGTCCGGAGGAGAAGGCCAAGACCCAGGCGATAAACGACTTCATCGTGTTCGGCACGGTGACCGTCACGGCTCTCGGGTCCGGGGCGCTGCTGGCCACGGTCGGCTGGATGGCGATCAATGCGCTGGTGGTGCCATTCCTGCTGGCGGTGCTCATTGCGCTGTGGTTCGTGCGGCGGCCGTGGGGCCGGCATCCGGGGCGCGGCTGAGCCTGCCGTCCTGCGCCGGGTACAATGGCAGCAACGGGATGATGATTCGGGATCGATCGATCGAGATGACAGAGACCTCCCCAGACCCGCCGCCGCAACGGTTCTGCGTGGCGCCGATGATGGACTGGACGGACCGCTGGTGCCGGCGTTTTCATCGGCTGCTGACGCGGCGGGCCCTGCTGTACACCGAGATGCTGCACGCGAACGCGGTCCTTCACGGCGATCGGCGCCACCTGCTGGGCTTCGACAGCCAGGAACACCCCGTCGCTCTGCAACTGGGCGGCTCGGACCCGCAGGTGCTCGCCGAGGCCGCCCGCATCGGGGCCGGCTTCGGCTATGACGAGATTAATCTGAATGTCGGGTGCCCATCGGAGAGGGTGCAGTCCGGCGCCTTCGGCGCCTGCCTGATGGCAACTCCGGAGACCGTCGCGGAGTGTGTCGAGGCGATGGCCGACGCGGTACCGATACCGGTCACGGTGAAACACCGCATCGGGATCGACGAGCAGGACTCCGAGGCGGACCTGCACCGCTTCGTCTCTCGGGTCGCGGACGCCGGCTGCAGCACCTTTATCGTGCATGCGCGCAAGGCCTGGCTGAAGGGTTTGAGCCCGGCTGCCAACCGGGATGTGCCCCCGCTGGATTACCCGCGCGTCTACCGCCTGAAGAAGGAGTTTCCACAGCTGCGGATCGTGATCAACGGCGGCATCGATGGCCCCGAGGCGGGACTGCCGCACCTCCAACAGGTGGACGGCGTGATGCTGGGGCGTGCCGCATATTATCGGCCATTCGAGCTCGGGCGCGTGGACCGGCTGTATTTCGGTGCGGAGGATGACCGGGGATACCCGGAGATCGTGGACGACCTGGTGGCATTGGCCGAGGAGCTCTGCTCGCGGGATGTGCCGCTGTCGCGCCTGACCCGGCATGTCCTCGGGCTCTTCCACGGCGCACCGGGGGCCCGCCACTGGCGGCGGGTCCTCACCGAGGGCCGGCGCCAGCGGGACGCCGGGCCGGAGCTGATCGAGTGGGCCGTGCGCCCCTGCCTGCAGGCGGCGAGCTGACGCGGCACCGACCCTGGCCGCGGCTTTCCAGCGCCTGGTCACCGAGAGGTCTCGCCCTCTACAGGGGGCCACGTGGGAACGGCCGTGTGGGAGCGGCCGTGTGGGAGCGGCCGTGTGGGAGCGTGCCTCGCACGCGAATGGGCGTCAGGTGAGCCCCGGCGTGTGGCGCGCCTGGGGCGCGTTCGCGAGCAGGCTCGCTCCTACAGGGGACCCGGTCGAGCACCGCAGGAGGCCGGCGCCCTGAGCGATCCTCCCCGGCGCTGGAATCGGCGAGAGCGCTCGCCTCCGACGGGGCTCAGCGGGGGAGGTCGGAGTGCCCCATCAGGAACTCGTCGACGGAGTGGGCGCACTGCCGTCCTTCGCGAATCGCCCAGACCACCAGTGACTGCCCGCGGCGCATGTCCCCGGCGGCAAA
>JAGTVE010000068.1 GCA_018224485.1 Thioalkalivibrio sp.
AGCGGCGCACCCAGCAGTCGCCCGAGCCACTCGGTGACCGGGTCCACCCAATGCTCCCAGCCCCGCCGCCGGCAACGGCGGGCCACCGTATCGCGCAGCCGTTCCGGGTCTGCGGCCACGGCGGCGAACCCCTCCCGGGCCGCCCACTCCAGCAGCCCGTGCAGGAAGGTCCCGGGCTCCGGCCCGCGTGGAAAGCGGTGCAGGCCCGATGTCCCGTGCTGTTGGATATCAGCGCCTTCCATCCGGGCCTCTTCCGCGGCCTCGGCGAAGCGGTCCTCGAGCGCGGTGTCCGGGGCCTCCATCCCGGCGATCCCGTGTTCCGGCGGTCCCTCCGCGCGCAGCGCGCTGTAGCTTGCAATCCACCAGTGCTCCCGGGCTGCACGCAGGGGTTCGCGCGCAGGCCCCGGCCGCTCCGTGTCTGCTGGCGGCCGGTAGACGGCCTCCGTCGCCTCCGGGGCGTTCACCACCGCGATGCCGGGCTCCCCACCGGCCAGTCCGAGCAGTGATGGCCGCAACTGTCCATCGGGGATCTCCGAGCCGCCGGCGACCAGGTACCCGAGGGCGCTACGGTGGAGTTCATTGCCCCGGCCCCGCCCCCGGCGTACCGGAGCGATTCCCAGCCAGCACTGGTGCCGGGCACGGGTCACGGCGACGTAGAGCAGGCGCAGGTCCTCGGCCAGTCGCCCGCGATCGGCGTCGGCGACATCGGCGGCATCCGGCTGCCAGCGGACCTGCCGGCGACCCGTCTCATCGGGCCAGACCAGCGGGGGGCTCTTGCCGTCCTCCGGGCGGTAGCCGCAGATGAACGGCAGGAAGACCAGCGGGTACTGCAGGCCCTTGGCCTTGTGAATCGTCACCACCTGCACCAGGGCCTCGTCGCTCTCGAGACGCAGGATCTGCTCGTCGGCGGCCGCGCCCTCGCCCTGCAGGTGCTCGGCCAGGTGCCGGATCAGGGCCTGCTCCCCGTCGAGCTCACCCGCTGCCGCCTGCAGCAGTTCACTCAGGTGCAGCAGGTTGGTCAGCGCGCGTTCCCCGTCGGCGTGGTGAAAAAGCGCCCGGGGCAACCCGAACTCGTGCAGCATCCGCCGCAGCATCGGCAGCACGCCCTGCTCGCGCCAGATGCGACGGTATTCCCGGAACTGCAGTACCCGAGACTCCCAGTGCGGCTCGTCGTGGTTCAGCCGATCCAGCGCCTCCAGCCCGAGATCCAGCGTCGCAGTCGCGAGCGCCGCGCGCAGCAGGCGATCCGACTCCGGCTCCGCGCAGGCGCGCAGCCAGCGCAGCACGTCGGCCGCTTCGGGGGTCGCGAAGACGGACTCGCGATCCGACATGAAGACACTGCGCACGCCCCGCCGACGCAACGCCCGGCGGATCACCGCGGCCTCCTTGCGCGTGCGCACCAGCACCGCCAGATCCGCCGCCTGCAACGGGCGGAATCCGTCCGGACCCTCGAACCCGGCCCGACCGTCCCGGCCCAGATTCAGCAGTGACACCATCTCGCTCGCGCAGCGTTCCGCCATCGTGTCGACGTAGGCGCCGGTGGCGACGGGCGCGGCATCGTCAAGCTGCGCCAGCACCAGCGCGGGCGGTTCCGCCGCATCCACCCGAAGGGATTCCGGCTGCCCGGCGGCCTTCACCCGCTCGAAGGGCACCGGGTCGTCGCCGTCGGCCCGGCGGAACAGGAACGTTCCCCCGGCATGCCCCCCGGCGAAACCGAAGAGGCGGTTGCAGGCCTCCACGAAGGCCTGCGAGGCACGGTAGTTGACCTGCAGCGTGTGATGGCGACCGGCCGTGTCGCGCCGGGCCCTGAGGTAGCTGTGGATGTCGGCGCCGCGAAAGGCGTAGATCGACTGCTTCGGGTCGCCGATCAGGAAGATGCCCTGCTCCGGGCGGTTCTCGCCGATGCGGTAGATCCGCTCGAAGATCCGGTACTGCACCGGATCGGTGTCCTGGAACTCGTCGATCATCGCGACCGGAAACTGGTTCCGGATGGTCTCCGCGAGCCGTGCGCCGCCCGGCCGGCTCAGCGCCGCGTCCAGCGCGTTCAGCAGGTCGTCGAAGCCGAGCTGCGCGCGCCGCCGCTGCTCCGCCTCCAGCCGGTGCCGCACCCAGGCGGCGGCGTGGCGCAGCACCGCCTCCGGGGTGTCGTCGGACTCCTCTGCGTAGCCGTCCAGCCGCGCGAAGGCCGGGTGCAGCGTTCCGGGAAGCGAACGGCCCCGCTTCAGGCGCGCCTGCATGCCCTCGCGGCTGAATCGCCGCGCCAGCTCCTTTTTCGGATCGCCCGGCGTCGCGAGCACGGGATCGAGGGCCCACGCGCGCATGTCCTCGAGCCGGGCATCCGGGTCCCGGTACTGGTTGCCGTTCAGCTCCGGCAGGGCCGCACGAAGGCTCTCCGCAACCGCGTCGAAGTCCTCCCGCCACGGCAGCTTGAGCCGCTCGAGCCGGGCCAGGCGCCGGTCCAGCCGGTCGTTGAGTTCCGCGAGCGTGGCCGGCCGCGGGGACTCGCCCCCCAGCAGCGGGCGGATCCGGCTGTCCAGCACGCCGGGATCGTTCCCCAGAATCGAGCGCAGCAGCGCCAGCCGGGGACCCTGCTGCGGATAGACCATGCAGCGCCAGTAGTCGCGCACCGCCTCGGTGCGCAGCTCGGAGAGATCGGGCTCGACCTGCTGTTCGAACAGGCTGCCACTGTCAAAGGCGTGTTCACGCAGCATCCGGAAGCACCAGCCGTGGATGGTGGAGACCGCGGCCTCGTCCATCCACTCCGCGGCCAGCTCCAGCTGCCGCGCACAGGCCGCCCGGTCCCCGGCATCGGGACCGCCATCGAGCAGCCCCTGCAGCAGGGCATCCGGCACGCCCGTCGCATCGCCCCGGAAGTGGCGCGCCGCGTCCAGCAGCCGCGCGTGAATGCGGCCCCGAAGCTCCCGTGTCGCCGCCTCGGTGAAGGTCACCACCAGGATCTGCGGCGGCAGCAGCGGTTCCCGGAAGGCCTGTTCGCCGCCGTGACCCAGCACCAGGCGCAGATACAGCGCGGCGATGGTCCAGGTCTTGCCGGTGCCGGCGCTCGCCTCGATCAGACGGCTGCCGTAGAGCGGCAGCGCCGCGGGATCCGTGAGCATATGCGCGTTGCCTGCGGGCGCGTTCATGCCCCGGCCTCCCTGACCACCTCGAAGAGCGGCCGGTACAGGGTATCGGTCCAGTGCCGGAAGCCTGGATCCTGCAGCAGGGACTCGGGATCGGGGTACATCCGGCGATGGTAGGGGCTGCGCTGCAGGTCCCCCGCCTGGTGTTCGCTGCCCGCGTAGGCCCTGACCGCATCCGCGTGAGGGTCCCGGCCCTCCGCCTCCGCCTGCAGCCAGGCGAGCGCGGCCTGCAGGGCCACCGGCACGGGCCGGCACTGCCCCTCGCGCCAGCCCGCTATCAGTTCACGCAGGATCCGCGCGCAGCGCTCCTCCGGCAGCGGCGGGAGGAGCAGCGACCCGTCGGTACCGACGCCCCGCGTGGCGAGATGCAGCCCGGAGGCATTCGCCATCAGGTGGACCACCCAGGGGTACAGGAGCGCGTCGTGGCGCGGCACCGCCTTGCGGCCCGAGGTCACGTTCCCGGGACGCGGCAGC
>JAGTVE010000069.1 GCA_018224485.1 Thioalkalivibrio sp.
CTGCACGTGGTCGCGGAATGCCAGAAGCAGGGCGGGACTGCCGCCTTCATTGACGCCGAGCATGCCCTCGACCCGGGGTATGCCCAGAAGCTGGGCGTGAACGTCGACGAGTTGCTGATCTCCCAGCCGGACACCGGCGAACAGGCACTCGAGATTGCCGATATGCTCGTCCGCAGCGGCGCGGTCGATCTCGTGGTGGTGGACTCCGTGGCGGCGCTGACACCAAAGGCCGAGATCGAGGGCGAGATGGGCGACGCCCATGTCGGCCTGCAGGCGCGCCTGATGTCCCAGGCCCTGCGCAAGCTCACCGCAAACATACAAAGATCAAATACTCTGGTGATTTTCATCAACCAGATCCGCATGAAGATCGGGGTGATGTTCGGTAGTCCCGAGACGACCACCGGCGGTAATGCGCTGAAGTTCTACGCTTCGGTCCGGATGGATATCCGCCGCATTGGCGCGATCAAGCGCGGGGACGAGGTGATCGGCAACGAGACCCGGGTGAAGGTGGTGAAGAACAAGATGGCGCCCCCGTTCAAGGAAGCGCACTTCGAGATCCTCTACGGCGAGGGCATCTCGCGGCTGGGCGAGGTGATCGAGCTGGGCGTGAAGCAGGGGCTGATCGACAAGGCCGGTGCATGGTACAGCTACAACGGCGAGCGCATCGGGCAGGGCAGGGAAAATGCCCGGCAGTTCCTGAAGGAAAATCCCGAAGTCGCCGGTGAGATCGAGGAGAAGCTGCGCGCGGTCTACCTGCCCAGCCGCCATCATGCGGGCAAAGAGCCGGAAAGCGTCGAAGGATGACCCGGGCGCGGCCTATGCGGCCGGGTTGCGCCTGCTCGCCCGGCGCGAGCACAGCCGTGCCGAGTTGGCCAGGAAACTGGAGCAGCGCGGGTTCGCCGCGTCCCTGGTGACCTCCGCGCTGGCGCGCCTGCGCGACGACGGCTACCTGAGCGAAGAGCGGTTCGCCCACTCGCTGGCGCGGCACCGCGTCGATCAGGGCTACGGGGAGCTTCGAATCCGCGCGGAGCTCGCCCACCACGCCCTTTCGGGAGAAGTGGTGGAGCAGGCCCTGCTCGAACTCGACGCCGACTGGGTCGAACGGGCCCTGTTACAGGCCCGCCGGCACTTCCCTGCCTTCCGCGCGAAGGGCCCCGAGGCCGCCCGGGCACTGCGTCACCTCACGCAGCGCGGCTTCCCCGCGTCGGTGGCGCGTTCGGCACTCGCGCGGTGGGCCGAAAGCGTGCAGGAACAGGGGTGAAATGCGCGCAAGTGCAGCAACCCCATGATACCCTTCGCTTTTACGTAACGTATGCAATGGACTTTGATGAAAAGCGCTGAAATCCGCCGAAGATTCCTTGATTTCTTTGTCCGGCATGGCCACGCCGAGGTCCCCTCGAGCCCGCTGGTTCCAGGCAACGATCCGACCCTGCTGTTCACCAATTCCGGCATGGTGCAGTTCAAGGATGTCTTCCTCGGACGCGAGAAGCGTCCGTACACGCGGGCGGCCAGCAGCCAGCGCTGCGTGCGCGCGGGCGGCAAGCACAACGACCTGGAGAACGTCGGCTACACCGCGCGGCATCACACCTTCTTCGAGATGCTGGGCAACTTCAGCTTTGGCGACTATTTCAAGCGCGAAGCGATTGCGTATGCGTGGGAGTTCCTGACCGAGACCATCGGGATCCCGGCCGACCGGCTGTGGGTCACAGTCTACGAGACCGACGACGACGCATACGGAATCTGGGTCGACGAGATCGGGTTGGCGCCGGAGCGGGTGATCCGTATCGGCGACAAGCCGGGCGGCGGCTCGGATAACTTCTGGCAGATGGGCGACACCGGCCCCTGCGGCCCCTCCACCGAGATCTTCTATGACCACGGGCCTTCCGTGGAAGGCGGGCTGCCTGGGACTCCGGAAGAGGACGGCGACCGCTACATCGAGATCTGGAACCTCGTGTTCATGCAGTACGACCGCGATAGCGGTGGCAACCTGACGCCGCTGCCGCACCCGTCGGTGGATACCGGCATGGGACTGGAGCGCCTCGCCGCGGTGCTTCAGGGCGTGCACTCGAACTACGAGATCGACATCTTTCGCGACCTGATCAAGGCGGCGGCCGACGTCGTCGAGACCCGGGACCTGGAATCCGCCTCCCTGCGGGTCATCGCGGACCACATCCGTTCGATCGCCTTTCTGATCCTGGACGGCGTGATGCCCGGCAACGAAGGCCGGGGCTACGTGCTGCGCCGTGTGGTCCGGCGTGCCTCCCGCCATGGCCACAAGCTGGGCTGCTCCGAACCCTTTCTGCACCGCCTGATTCCCGCGCTGGTGGCCACGATGGGCGACGCCTATCCGGAACTGGCCGAAGGTCAGGAGAACCTCCAGCAGGTCTTGATGAAGGAAGAAAAGAAGTTTCACGAAACCCTTGAAAAAGGTGTCCGGATTCTCGAGGAGGATCTGGAACAGCTGGAAGGTTCGACGATTCCCGGCGAGACCATCTTCCTGCTCTACGACACCTACGGGTTCCCGGTGGACCTGACGGGTGACATTGCCCGCGAGCGCGGGCTGCACCTGGATCTCGACGGATTCGAGAGGGCGATGGAGGTGCAGCGCAGCCGGGCGCGCGCAGCGAGTCACTTTGCCGCTGGCAGCGTGGAAACCGGGGGGCTGGATATCAGCACCGACTTCTCGGGCTACGACCGGCTCGAGGATGAGGGGACGATCGTCGCCCTGCTCAGGGACGGCGCCCGTGTGGAGGCCCTGGAACTCGGAGAGCAGGGGATCGTGGTGCTCGACCGGACCCCGTTTTATGCCGAATCCGGTGGTCAGGTCGGTGACGTGGGTTCGCTGATGGCCTCGGGTGTCCGGTTCGAGGTCGCCGACACGCGCAAGCAGGGGGAGGCGCACCTGCACGTTGGGCAGGTCCGTGCGGGACGGCTGGAGACCGGGAAGCGGCTGCGGGCAGCGGTCGCGGGACCCCGTCGCGAATCGATCCGGCGGCATCACTCGGCGACCCATCTGCTGCACAAGGCGCTGCGAGATCAGCTCGGGCCTCACATCCAGCAGAAGGGCTCGCTGGTCGATGCCGACCGGCTGCGTTTCGACTTTGCGCATTTCGAGGCGGTGACCCCGGAGCAGCTGCGGGCCATCGAGGAACAGGTGAACGCCGAAATTCTCGCCAACGAGCCCACGGACACGCGTCTGATGGACATCGATTCGGCGCTCAGTTCGGGGGCGGTCGCACTGTTCGGGGAGAAGTACGGCGA
>JAGTVE010000070.1 GCA_018224485.1 Thioalkalivibrio sp.
CGCTCCAGGATGTCCACGCACGCCGCCTGCAGAGCCGACCACCGCGTCGCCGATCCGGAACCCGGTCACCCCATCGCCCACTTGATCGACGATTCCGGCGACGTCGCCGCCCAGGATGGCGGGGAATTCCGGCCCGGACCGCACCAGGCCGCTGCGGATCTTGGTGTCGAGTGGGTTCACGCTGGAGGCGCGCACCTGGATGCGCACCTGTCCGGGGCCGGCCTGTGGATCGGGGAGGCTGGCCTCCTCGAAGACCTCGGGGCCGCCATGGCGATGGATCACATAGGCCTTCATCGGGCGCTCCTCTGGACAACGGGATCCTGACCAACGGAGATCGCGCGGCCGCTGGGGATCACCGCATACGAAGACGGCACGCGGGACTATCGCCTGCTGGATCGGCCCCGAGGCCGGGCCGGCGGCGTCAGGACAGATCGATCGCGAAGCGCTTCAGGTCCTCAAGGCTGACGATCTCCAGCGCCTTCTGGTGCGTCGCCATCAGCACCACGCGCGGTGCCGCTCCGGCCTCCAGCGCCTCGCGCCAGCGCGCGGCACACAGACACCAGCGGTCGCCCGGTTTCAGGCCCGGAAACCCGAACTCGGGCCGCGGCGTCACCAGGTCGTTGCCGCGGTTCTTCGAGAACTCCAGGAACTCCGCGGTCACCCGCGCGCACACCACGTGCCGTCCCAGATCATCCGGCCCCGTGCTGCAATCCCCGTCCCGATAAAACCCGGTCACCGGCTCACCCTGCGAGCACGCAACGAGCGGATGCCCGAGCACATTCAGCCCCTGCTCTCTCCCCGGCGGTCCCCCATCCATATCCACCTCCCTCAAGTCCAAACCCCCCAAAGCATACCCCCCACCCGGGGGTCGGACCAAGGGAAGTCCCTGAAAACAATAAAAAACCGGCTCAAAAATAGGGTGTTTTAGGGCCTTAGAGGCGCGTTTTTGGCCCCGAAAACGGCGGTCGAGGCGCTCACCGGGGGTCCGGGAGAACAGGGTGAAGCCGGTGCGCCGAGGTGTGGCAGCTCGGGCTTCGAGCGGTGTTTTTGGGCTCGAAAATGGGCCTCCAAGCCTTGATATCGGGGGAAAAATCGGGTGGATTGCCATCAAATTCAGGGGTTTGGCTTGGTCCGACCCCGGCTGGTGGGGCATCATTGGGGACTGAGGAGCGGGCCGGCGGCCAAACCTACAACCAACCGGATGGATCATGCAGCGTTCCGATGAGGATCAGCAGGGCCTTGAGGGCGGCGTCGCGGCCTTCGAGGACAACCAGTTTGCCAAGGCGATGCGGATGCTCCACCCGCTGGCGGAGGCCGGCGTGGCCGATGCCGGGTACCGCGTGGCGATCATGTACCAGAACGGGCTCGGCGTGGCGCGCCAGCCGGAGGTGGCCGTGAGGTGGATGCGCGCCGCCGCGGAGGACGGCAACGCGATGGCGCAGTACGCGCTCGGCTTCATGTACCTGCAGGGCGACTGCGTGGAGTCGGACGGCGCGCAGGCGGTCCACTGGCTCGAAACGGCCGCCGGGCAGGGGCTGTCCGGCGCCAAGACCACGCTCGCCCTGATGTACGCGCAGGGCAAGGGGGTGGAACGGGACCCGGAGGCGGCGCGCCGCTGGTACATCGCCGCAGGCTTCGATCCGAACCGGATGTCTACACTGAAGGGCTGAGCACGAACGCACGGGTGCGGGCACGCAGCTTGTGGCCGGAGGTCCGGCTCGACGTCGGCGGCCACAGGACACGGCCTGGGCTTCCCCCGCCTGCCGCACGGCGCGCGGGCCCGATTCCCGGCCGGCGGCCGCTCAGAGCCCCAGCTTGCGCAGTTCCCGGGACTCCGTCCCCGCCGCCCAGTTCTGCTCGAAGTCCTCCGCGGCCTTGCGATTGCCGGCGGGGTCGCGCGATTCCACCCGGAGGCCGGTTCGGCCCTTGTGCTGCACGAGATAGAGCCAGGCCTCGCGATCGACGACCAGCAGCAGGCTGGCCGGCGTATCCTGCGCGGGCGCGAGGCAGCGCACGGATATCGCGGTGGGCAGGCGCATCACCGTGCCCGCAAGCCGGGGCAGGCCGCTCTTGAGTTCCAGATCGTCATCGACGAGGAGCCGCAGATCGGAGTGCCGGGTGCGTCGGGCCACCCGGGCCATGGCGTCCCTCAGGCGGGTATCCGGCAGGGCCATCAGCAGGCGGCACCGCGTGTGGACCCAGATCCTGCGCCGCGCCGACTCCAGCAGCCGGTCAACCGCCGCGCCGGCCCGCTCGAGGTCGTCTTCCGGAATGTCGTCGTCCGTCCGCTCGTTCACCGCGCCATCCCCGCTTCAGGTTCCCCGACCCTTTCAGGCCATCTCTGCCGTGCGGCTCAGCCGCCGCAGCATGCGCTGGTGCGGGATGCCGGCATCCTCGAAGATATCGCTGATCACGATGAAGCCATGCGGGGCGTAGAAGTCCCGGCTGGCATACTGGGCATTCAGCCACACCTCGCCCCATCCGTGCGCCTCCGCCGCGGCGATCGCGTGCTTGAGCAGGCGCGACCCGATGCCCTGGCGGCGATGGTCGCGAAGCACCGCCATGCGCCCGATCTGGCCGTTCGGCAGCAGACGCAGCGTGCCCACGGGCTCATCCTCGGAGGTGAGGGCCAGCCAGTGCAGGGCAGTCACGTCGAGACCGTCGAACTCGAGGCTGCGGGGGACGTTCTGTTCCTTCACGAAGACCTCACAGCGCACGGTCTGCAGGCCCATCCTGTCGGCCGGCCAGCTGGCCTCCCGTATGCGGATTCGCTTCATTCCTGTCTTTCCCTGGCAGGGGGCGGAGCGGGCCGCCGCATGGATTGATCGGAGCGCTCAGATCACTTGTGCCTCCGCACCCGTCGCTGGAGGGAGTGTAGCGCCTGATCAATAAATGTGAAGATCTATTCTTTTGACGTTCGCCGCTCGGCTCGCTGCCCGGCGGACGGGCTCAGGTCAGCAGGTCGTCGCGAAACCGTGCGGAAAGCGGCTCCCGCGGATCGAGCCAGATGCCGAAGTAGGCCCGTGCGAAATCGAGGCCCGGCACCCGAATCAGTTCCTCGCCGTTCTTCAGCAGCCGCGTCCCGTTTCCGGGATCGTACTCCAGCGCGTAGCGGTCGCCGGCCTCCACGTCGCGATACGCTGCGTTGAAGGTGTCCAGCCGGTCCGACAGCGCCGCCAGCACCTCGGGCGGCTGCTGTTTCTCCAGCAGCGTGTTTCCGCTCCGGCGAAAGTCATCGCCGCTGATCGACATCAGGTAGTGCAGCTCCAGGCGCTTCGGAACGTCCGCATCCAGGACATCGTCGGGCGCAATGTCCGCCGGCGCGTACAGGGCGCCGGTATAGACCCGGAACACGACCGCATAGCGGAACAGGCCACCGCCGCGCACGGGCACGTCGATGTCTCCGATGGCCACGGACGGAGCAAAATCGACCCCCGAGATGCGGACCGACCCGGTCGCCGGAAGACCGAGCAGCAGGGCAAGAAGGACCACGGTGGCGGCCGACGCGGCGCGCCGGACGAATAGGGGATTGCGGATCATGGGGTGCCTCCTGTGGGAGCGGTGGACATCTCGAGGGACGCCTGCTGCGCCTCGATGCGCTGGCGTAGCGCGCGCTGTGCATCCTCGTCGATCGGGAAGTGCCAGACCAGCGGCATCGCCGCCAGCTTGAACAGGACGGGAAGCCCCGCGTAGGCGAGGGCGAGCACCAGCAGGGCGCCGCCGCTGTTCCCGCCCTCGGTGGAGAAGCCCGCGAGCGCGAGCAGCGGGAAGCTGATGCCGACCGCGAGCGCGAGCGCGAGCTTAGTGGCCATGCCCCACAGGCCGAAGAAGAGTCCGGCGCGCTCGCCGCCGCCCTCGGCGGTATCCTGGTCGATCACGTCGGCCTGCATCGCCGCCGGCAGCGCCAGGTCCACGCCCAGGCTCAGGCCGGTGAGCACGGTGATCAGGTAGAACCAGGCGACGTCCCCGGCGCCGAGCAGGGGCACCCAGATGAAGAAGGCGCTCGCCAGCAGCATGGAGATCGTCCAGACCCGGTGCTTGCCCAGCCGCCGGGCCAGCAGCAGCCAGGCGGGCAGGGCGGCGATGCCGACGCCGAAATAGACGAGCAGCAGCGGTCCCGCATGCTCCGGGGCCTCGAGCACGTGGGTGATGAACAGGAGGAAGAGGGTGGCGGGGATCGCGTTCGCGGTCCCGTTCAACACCCAGGCCAGCACCAGCCGACGGAACGGCCGGTTGTCCCGAAGCAGGAGCAGCCCGTGCCGCCAGGCCACGGGCGGGAGGCGGCCGGGGCGCTCGGGGACCGCCAGGATCAGCAGCAGCACCGCGAGCGGCAGCAGCCACCAGAACAAGGTGGCGAGGGCAGCGAGACTGGCGCCGGCATCGTTCTCGAGTCCCAGCACCGCGGGCATGGAGGCCGCGACCACCGTGCCGGTCACCACGAAGCCCTCGCGCCAGGCACTGATCCGCGAGCGCTCGTGGTAGTGGGGCGAGAGCTCCGCGCCCCAGGCGAAGTACGGCAGGGACACCAGCGTCCATCCCAGATAGACCACGGCACTGAAGAACAGCAGGTGGAGCGCGCCCACCCCCTCGCCCGGCCGGAACAGCATCTCGACGGCCACCAGCAGGATCGGCGTGCCAATGATGATCAGCGCGCGCCGGCGGAACGGCCCGCGGATGCGGTCGGAGAGGTGGCCGACGATCGGGTCGGTGATCACGTCGAACAGGCGCGCGGCCAGCAGGATGAAGCCGACGGCGGCCAGCCCGATGCCGGTCTGCTCCGCGTAGAAGGTCGGCAGGAAGACGAACAGCGGCAGGCCGAGGATGGCCATCGGCAGTCCGGGCAGCCCGTAGGCGACCAGCCGGGATCGGGCGATGCGGGTCATGTCAGGCCGGGCGCTCGAGGATCGTCTGCATCAGGTCCACGCGCCCGTGGCGGAAGCCGACCTCGCAGTAGGCGAGGTAGTAGCGCCACATGCGCAGGAAGGCATCACCGTAGCCCAGTGCCTGAATGATGTCCGTGGAGCGGCGTACCTCCTCGAACCAGCGTCGCAGCGTGAGCGCGTAGTCCATCCCGAAGAAGTCCTGTTCCCGGCGCTCGAGACCGACGGCCTCGGCCAGCGCATTGAATCGCGGCACCGGGGGCAGCATGCCGCCGGGGAAGATGTACAGCTGGATGAAGTCCGCATTCTCGCGGTAGCGCTCGAAGGCGGCCTCGTCGATGGTGATCACCTGCAGCGCGGCGCGCCCCCCGGGACGCAGGCAGTTGCGGACCTGCTTGAAATAGGTCGGCCACCACTCCTCGCCGACCGCCTCGAACATCTCGATCGACACCACGTGGTCGAAGCGCTCGTCGAGGTCGCGGTAGTCCTGCAGCCGCAGTTCCACCCGGTCGGACAGGCCGGCCCGCGCCACGCGTTCGCGGGCATAGTCGAGCTGTTCCTGCGACAGCGTGATGCCGGTGACCCGGTACCCCTGGCGGGCCGCCGCCTCGGCGAAGCCGCCCCAGCCGCAGCCGATCTCGAGGATGTGCGCCCCGGGTTCCGCGTCGAGCCGTTCCAGCAGGCGCTGGTACTTGCGCTGCTGCGCGGTCTCCAGCGCCTCGTCGCCCTTGCTGAACAGGGCCGAGGAGTAGGACATCGTGGTGTCCAGCCACTGCCGGTAGAACTCGTTGCCGAGGTCGTAGTGGAAGCGGATGTTCGCGCGGCTGCCGCGCCGGCTGTTGCGGCGCATGCGGTGTCGCAGGCGGTCCAGCTGACGCTGCCAGGCCGGGCGCCTGGCGAGGTCGCTCAGCGGCCCTTCGTTGTCCATGGAGAACTGGAGCAGGGCCTGCAGGTCCGGCGTGTTCCAGTCGCCGGCGATGTAGCCTTCCGCGAAGCCGATCTCCCCCCGGCGCAGCAGGCGCAGCAGCGCGCGCCACGGGTGGCGGACGTGCCAGACCGCCTCACTTCCGGGCAGGTTGCCGCGCAGCACGATGCGGCTGCCGGCGGCGTCGATCAGGGTCAGCTGCCCGCGCTCACTGGCCTTGAGCGCCCGCGCGATCCAACGCAGCGGCAATGCGGGTCGGGACGATCCGGCGGTGGTGTCGCCGGAGGTGAAGGAACGGGGTTCGGCTGACATCAGCTGACCTCCTGTACGGGGGGTTCGGGTTTGCGGTGGAATCGGCCGCCGCGCAGCCAGATCTTCAGGGCCTGCCAGTGGATCAGCACCATCACCTTCGCGGTGGCCCAGGGCATGGTAAGCAGGATACGAAGCAGCTTGCCATCCGTGAAGTCGAGCGCCCGGCCGGACTGGCTCGCCACCAGCATCAGCTCGTCGTCCTCGAACTCCCGGATCGCGACGCCCAGGCGCGGGCCCGGCTCGTCCAGCCGGAAGACGTAGCGCGGTCTCATGTCGATGAACGGGGACACGTGAAACTGCTTGGGTTTCTCTCCCTTTACCGGCCACGGGGTGTCTCCCGTGCCGGCAGGGAGCAGGTAGTGGTGATGCTCGCCGAAGGTGTTGCGCACCTCCAGCAGCACGGCGAGGGGCCGGCCGTCGCGGTGTTCGCAGTACCAGACGCTGAGGGGGTTGAAGGCGTACCCGAGGATCCGCGGCATCGCCAGCAGGCGGATGCGGCCTCCCTCGAGATCGATCCCATGTTCCGCCAGCCGGGCCTCGACCCAGGGACGCCAGGGCGAACCGTCGCGGCGGCCGTGGTCCCGGGTGTGCAGGCTGAACAGGTTGAAGCGGTTCAGCGAGAACCAGCGCGAGCCGCGCGCCACCGCGTCGAGCCGATCGATGTCGAAGAGCGCGCTGTAGATCCGGTACCGGAACCGGTAGGCCACCGGGAAGAAGCGCTGGTGCATCACCCGGCAGGAGTAGAGCAGGGCATCGCTCATCACGCGGCCGCCGCGGTTTCCTGCTCGGTGACGGGCGTGACCGGGATATCGGGGGCGTCTTCCCACGGTGCGGCACAACCGAGCCGGCGGGCCACCTCGACCGCGGAACGCATGCCGTCCTCGTGGAAGCCGAAGCCGGTCCAGGCGCCGGCGATGTAGACGCCGTTCTCTCCCTGGATGCCGGGGAGCCGGGCCTGGGCCTCCACCGCGGCGGCATCCATCACCGGGTGGCGCCAGTGGTATTCACCGAGCACGGTGGTCGGATGCGGTTCGCGCCAGGGATTCAGGCTGATCACGTAGTCCTGGCGGCGGTCCAGGCGGTGCAGGCTGTTCATGTAGTAGGAGACGGAGACGCGCTGGTCGTCCAGGCCCTGGCGCTGCGTCAGGTAGTTCCACGAGGCCCACACGCGCCGGGATGCGGGCATCAGC
>JAGTVE010000071.1 GCA_018224485.1 Thioalkalivibrio sp.
ACAGGTTGCCTACGCCCTCCATGTACATCTGTGCAAGGTAGACGGCAGCGTCCATCTCGCCGTCCTCGAGGGCCTCGACCAGCAGGTCGCGGGCGGGCACGGCGCGCTCGGGTCGCACGTTGGCCATGGCGTCCGAGACCATCAGTGATGCCAGCGCCAGGCGCGCGGCGCTGTCATCCCGCTCCTCGATGACCCGCTGGAACCAGGCCTCGGCCGCGGCGCGATCCGGTTCCAGGCCCATGCCTCGAAGATGCACCCAGCCGATGCGCAACCCGTATTCGTTCTCGCCCGCCTCGTAGGCAGTCTCGTAATATTCGAGCGCCTTTCCGGCATCCGGCTCTACGCCCAGGCCCTGTTCGTACAGCCAGCCGACTTCTCCCATGGCCTGGACGGAACCGCTCTCGGCGGCCGATTCGAGCCAACGGCGTGCCTCGATCACGTCCGGCGGATCGCGCTGCAGGTGTTTCTCCGCCTGGAGCCGTTGTTCCTCCGGCTCGAGTTCGGCCGCGGCTTCGGGGCTGTACGGGAGCGGCTCCGCGTGGGCAGGGCCCGAGACAAAGAACACGACAAGAAACAGGAATGCCCAGTGCATGCGTCGGGCTCCGGTGCTGATGGGTCGCCTCTATGCTACCGTTAACGGCCGTTCACTGCATGATGCACGATCGCGTGGAACAGAATCCCGAAGCCCGGAGACGCTCCTCGTCTCTTCCCTGGGTCATCGTATTGCTGCTCACGGTGCTGCTGCTGGCGGCTGGCCTGCGGATTCATTACCTGATGCAGGCAGAACGGGAGACCGCAGCGACGCTGTCGCCCGCGGAACAGGACACGCTGGACGAGAAGCTGGCTGTACTGCGCGACGCATCGGCGAGGGCCGCGTCCGAGACGGCGGAACCTGCGGAGCCCCTTGCTGACCGGGAGACGGCACCCGCCCCGGAGGCCTACGAGGAGGATCCCGAGCGACGCTATCTGCGGTTCACGGAGCGCGAGCTGAATGCGGCGATCGCGCGTGATCCGGCCCTCGCCGGTCGGGCTGCGGTGCGCCTGTCACCAGAACGCATATCCACGAGTTTCCTGGTGGATGTGCCAGAGGATCTGCCGATGTTCGGCGGCCGGCGGGTGCGGGTGCAGGCCGGGTTGCAGGTGACGACCGAGGGCGACCGCGTTCAGGCCCGGCTGCTCGGCGTCAGCGTGGCCGGGGTGCCGCTGCCGAACGCATGGCTCGGCGGGTTCAAGGGCCGGGACCTGCTCGAGGGCAGCGCCCTGAGCGCGCTCGGCGCCGGGATCCAATCGGTTGAGGTGGGGGACGGCTGGGTGGCGGTGCGGCTCGCCGCCTGAATCGCTGCAAGCGACCGCGGAACCGCCAGTGGCGCTCCGGTCTGCAGTCTCAGCGCAACGCCAGCAGCTCCGGGGGTTCGTCGGGCACCACCACGAGGAGGTGACTCTCCGGAACGCTGCGCCAGCGCTCGCGTTCCGTGAGCGGCTCGGAGGCGATCACCACCGCACCCTCGGGAAAGCCGTCGTCGTCACTGGTGTAGTAGAGGCTGGGGCAGGGGTCATTGATGGCATGGCG
Organism: Thioalkalivibrio sp.; assembly: GCA_018224485.1. Taxonomy (GTDB): domain Bacteria; phylum Pseudomonadota; class Gammaproteobacteria; order Ectothiorhodospirales; family Ectothiorhodospiraceae; genus Thioalkalivibrio. Next base: position 1,571 of record JAGTVE010000071.1, read on the forward strand.
GCTCGCGACCAGGCGATCGCCGTCGGTGAGGATCACGTTCAGCAGCGCGCGGCCAGGTCCCATCCACGGTTCCAGGGTCGTGAATGCCTCCATCATCGCGCCCTCGAGGCTGAGGTCCGCGTCGTCGATCAGGTACTGGCGGATCAGCGCGAAGAGGTACTCCGAGTCGGTGGATCCGAGGATCTCCGCCTCCACATCCGGGTCGAGGAGATTCTGTATCTCGCGCCGGATGTCCGGGCGAAAGCCGTCGATCAGACCATTGTGGCTGTACAGCAGGTCGCCGTTTGCGAAGGGCTGGGCATTGACCACGTCGCCCCCGAATCCCGGCGTGGCGCTGCGCACGGCCGCGATCCACAGGTCGGCGTAGAGGTTGCGGGCGAGGGGTGCCAGGTTGGGATCCTGCCAGATCGGATCCCCCCGCCGGTACACGATCGCGGTGTCATCCTCTCCGTACCAGCCGAAGCCGAAGCCGTCGGCGTTCAGGCGCGCGTAGCGCAGCTCCTCGGGATCGCTGGCCTGTCGCACCAGGCCGTGCGGGGGGACGAGGAGTATCTCCTGCAACGCCAGTTCGGGACCGATGTAGGCGACGTGACGGCACATGGCTGACCTCTTGGGGGTGGGTCGCGGCACACGATTCATGGTAGCTTTCCGGCCCGAGCGATGCACTCGCACAACTTGGTCCCGCGACTCGTGAAAACCTCCATGCCGATCGATCCCCCGCACCTTGCCCGGTCACTCCGGGGGCCCCGGTGAAGAAGACGGTACCGGGTGTCGACGAGCGTCTGCTCGTGCTGGTTCGGCACGCGCAGGCGGGAGATGCCGAGCGCTTCTGGCGGGAGACCGGGCGGCCCGACCGGGAGCGGCCCCTGACCGGCGAGGGCCGCAAACGCAACGAGGCGGCCGCCTCGGGTCTGTATAGACTGATCGCACAGGTCGATCACCTGTGGAGCAGCCCGTACACTCGGGCCTGGCACACCGCGCAGGGCATCGCCGAGGTCTTCGGGCGCGTGCCCGAAGCGCCGAAGCCATTGGAGCCGCCGTGGCAGCCGCAGGCCCTGTCGGAATGGCTGGAATCGCGTGTGGCCCGTGGCGAGACCGCGATCCTCGTGGGGCACGAGCCCGATCTGTCCACGCTGCTCGGAAAGTGGCTCTGCGGTGCGGGCGGCCGTGCCCCGGTACCGATGGAGAAGGGTGCCGCCTGTGCGCTGCGGATTTCGGGGAATATCGCGCCGGGGAAGCTGGAACTGGTCTGGAAACTTCCGCAGTATGGCCTTCGGCGGCTCTAGCGGAACCGATCAACGTCAGGGACACGTGATGTCAGCGAGCACGCAGCACAACGGCTTCGAGACGGTCGCCGCCGTCGATCTCGGCTCGAACAGCTTCCACATGATCGTGGCCCGCTGGCATGAAGGCGAGGTCATCACCGTCGATCGCCTGAAGGAGACGGTGCGCCTGGCGAGTGGCCTGGACAATCGGAACCGCCTCTCCGCGGACGCGCAGGAGCGTGCGCTGGCGTGTCTCGGGCGGTTCGGGCAGCGCCTGCGGGAGATGCCGCCGGGCAGCGTCCGGGCGCTCGGCACCAACACGCTGCGCAAGGCGCGTGGCTCGCGCCGGTTTCTCGAGGACGCCGAACTCGCCCTCGGACATCCGGTGGAGATCATCGGCGGCCGCGAAGAGGCGCGCCTGATCTACCTCGGGGTCTCCCATACCCTCGCCGATGACCGGGGACGCCGGCTGGTGATCGACATCGGTGGTGGCAGCACCGAATTCATCATCGGCGAGCGCTTCGAGCCCCAACTCGCAGAGAGCCTGCAGATGGGCTGCGTGACCTTCAGCAGCCTGCACTTTCCCGATGGCCGGATCAGCGCCCGGCGTTTCCGACAGGCGGAGCTGCACGCGCAGCTCGAGCTGCAGCCGATCGCCGAGGCCTACCGGGCGCTCGGCTGGGAGCAGGCGCTGGGGTCGTCCGGGACGCTGCTGGCGCTGGACCGGATCCTGCAGGAGTCCGGGCTGGAGAAGGGCCCCGGCATGAGCCTGTCGTCACTCGAGGCGCTGCGTGCCCGGATGATCGAGGCGGAAGACATCGAACGGCTGAGTCTTCCGGGTCTCAGTGATGACCGGCGCCCGGTGATCGTCGGCGGGCTGGCGGTGATCATCGCCGCCTTCCGCGCACTCGGGATCGCGCGGATGACCACCTCCGATGGGGCGCTGCGCGAGGGGGTCGTGCACGACCTGTTCGGTCGCTTCCACCATGAGGACGTGCGGGCACGCACCATCCGCCATCTGCGCAAGCGCTTCGCGGTTGATGCCGTCCATGCCGAGCGGGTGATGGAGGAGGCCGGGCGGCTGTTTGGCCCGGTCTCGGAAACCTGGGGTCTGCGCGACGCCGATGCGGGGCTGCTGAGCTGGGCGGCGGAACTCCACGAGATCGGTCTGGCGCTTGCTCACAGCCGCTATCACAAGCACGGGGAATACCTCCTGACCCACGCCGACCTGCCGGGATTCTCCCGCCAGGAGCAGGCCGAGCTTGCGCTGCTGGTGCGGGTGCATCGCCGGCGTCTGCAGGAGCGCCTGTTCGAGGACCTGCCGAAGGCCAGGCGCAAGCGGCTGGTGCGGCTGGCGGTGCTGCTGCGCCTGGCGGTGCTGCTGCATCGCTCCCGGACCGATGCGCGGGTGCCGCTTGAGCAGATCTCGGCCTCGGGCAAGAACCTGCGCATTGCCTTCGGAGACGACTGGCTCGCGGAACACCCACTGACTGCGGCCGACCTGGAGCGCGAGGCCGCGCAGCTCAAGGAACTGGGCTTCACGCTGAAGGCGTCGTGATGCGTGGCCGGCAGCGCGGCCTCGGTGCCGCCTGCCGGCCCCTTCGTGCCCGTTACTGGTTGGCCAGTCTCGCCAGCAGATCCTGCTGCGCGGAATAGGGCTCCTCGCCGGGCGCCGGGCTCAGGCGCCGGTAGCTTCCGTCCTTCTGCAGGATCCAGGCGGAGGTGTTGTCGCGCATGTAGGCAAACAGGGACTCCTCGGCCGCCCGCTCGCGCAGCTTCGGATCCTTGATCGGGAAGGCGGCCTCGACCCGCCGGAAGAAGTTGCGCGGCATCCAGTCCGCGCTGGACATGTACAGCTCGGGCTGCCCGTCATTGCCGAAGTAGAACACGCGCGAGTGCTCAAGGAAGCGCCCGAGCACCGAGCGCACCTCGATGTTTTCCGAGATACCGGGCACCCCGGGACGCAGGCAGCAGATTCCGCGCACCAGCAGCTGGATCTTCACGCCCGCGCCGGAGGCGCGGTAGAGGGCCTGGATCACGCCGCGCTCGATCAGCGAGTTCATCCGCGCCGCGATCAGCGCGGGTCTTCCGGCCCGGGCGTGGGCGGTCTCGCGCTCGATCCGCTCCACGATCGCGGTGTGCAGCGTGAACGGGGCCTGCAACAGGTCCTTCAGCTTTGAGACCTTGCCGAGACCGGTCAGCTGCTGGAAGATCCGGTGCACGTCCTCGGTGATCACCGGGTCGGCGGTGAGCAGGCCGTAGTCGGTGTAGGCCTTGGCCGTTCCCGCGTGGTAGTTGCCGGTCCCGAGATGGGCGTAACGGGTGATGCGGTCCTTGTCGCGACGCACGATCAGCGCCAGCTTGGCGTGCGTCTTGTAGCCGACCACGCCGTAGGTGATGTGCACGCCCGCATCCTGCATGCGGTTCGCAAGCTCGATGTTCGCCTCTTCGTCGAAGCGGGCCCGCAGCTCGATCACCACGGTCACCTCCTTGCCCGCCTGTGCTGCCTCGATCAGAAGCTCCACGAGCTCGGACTGGGTACCGGTACGGTACAGCGTCTGCTTGATCGCGAGCACGTTGGCATCGCGCGCGGCCTGCCGGATGAACTCGATCACCGGCATGAAGGATTCGTAGGGGTGGTGCAGCAGGATTTCCTGAGTCCGCACGGCCTCGAAGATGCTGATGCCGGTGCCGTGGTATCGCGGCAGGCTGGGAACGAAGGGGCCGAACTTGAGATCCGGCCGTTCGACCAGGTCGTGCACCGCGATCAGACGATTCAGGTTCACGAGGCCGTGCACCTGGTAGAGCTCGCTCCCGGTCAGCTTGAACTGGGCAAGCAGGAACCGCGCATCGTCCTCTGGACAGTTGTCCGCGATCTCGAGGCGCACGCCCTCTCCGTAGTTGCGCTGCGGGAGTTCCCCCTCGAGGGCGTTGAGCAGATCGTCGATCTCCTCCTCGCGCACGAACAGGTCCGAGTTGCGCGTCAGCCGGAACTGGTAACAGCCGGTCACCTTCATGCCCTGAAACAGCTCGTCCACGTGCGCGTGCAGGATCGACGACAGGAACACGAAGTCGTTGTCGCCGCTGGCGACCTCGCGCGGCAGGCGCACGACGCGGGGCAGGGAACGGGGTGCCTGCACCACGGCGCGACGGGATTCGCGTCCGAAGGCATCCTTGCCCTTCAGCGTGACGATGAAGTTCAGGCTCTTGTTCAGGATGCGTGGAAACGGATGCGCCGGGTCCAGGCCCAGCGGGCTGAGCACGGGCTGGAGCTGTTCGCGGAAGAAATCCTTCACCCAGCGACGCTGCACGTCGTTCCAGTGCGTGCGCCGGATGAAGTGGATGTCCTTTTCCGCCAGTTCCGGGATCAGCACCTCGTTCAGGGTGCGGTACTGCTCCGCGACGAGCTCATGCGCCACCACGCTGATCTTCGCCAGCTGCTCCGAGGCGGTCAGCCCGTCGGGTCCGGGCGTGTGGACGTTCAGGGCGACCTGCTGTCGCAGCGAGCCGACGCGGACCTCGAAGAATTCGTCGAGGTTGGTGGAGGAGATGCACAGCAGGCGCAGGCGCTCCAGCAGCGGGTAGCCCTGATCGAGTGCGAGTTGCAGCACCCGCCGGTTGAACTCCAGCAGTGAAAGCTCGCGGTTAAGGTACAGCTCGGGATTGGCGAGATCGATGTCGTTCATCGGGGGCAGGGCGGCGATAAGGTCAGGCCCCGAGCGTAAACCAATCCCCCGGTGCGGTATACCGCACCGGCCCGCATTCCCCCTGCGTTCAGGCCGCCAGCAGGAACTCGACCAGGGCCTTCTGGGCGTGCAGCCGGTTCTCGGCCTCGTCCCAGACCACGCTCTGCGGGCCTTCCAGCACCTCGGTGCTGACCTCTTCCTCGCGATGCGCCGGCAGGCAGTGCATGAAGATCGCCTCGGGTCGCGCCAGGCGCATCAGCTCGGCATCGACGAAGAAGCCCGAGAAGGCCTGCCGGCGGGCGCTCTTCTCGTCCTCCTGGCCCATGCTGGCCCAGACGTCGGTCACCACCAGATCGGCATCGCGCGACGCCTGGCGCGGGTCGCGCACCAGTTCCAACGCGGGTCCCGCGGCCGCGCTGATCTCCGGATCGGGGTCGTAGCCCTCGGGGCAGGCGGCGGAGAGCGTGAAGCCGAGGAGGCGGGCTGCATGGATGTAGCTGTTGCACATGTTGTTGCCGTCGCCGATCCAGGCCACGCGCCTGCCGCGGATGTCACCGCGGTGCTCGAAGTAGGTCTGCAGGTCGGCGAGAAGCTGTGCCGGATGTTCCCGGTCGGTCAGTCCGTTGATCACGGGCACCGAGGCGTAGTTGGCGAAGCGTTCGACCTTCTCGTGCTCGTAGGTGCGGATCATCACGCAGTCGACCATGCGCGAGAGTACCCGCGCGGTGTCCTCGATGGGCTCGCCGCGTCCGAGCTGGGTGTCTCGCGGCGACAGGAACAGCGCGTTGCCGCCGAGCTGCTGCATGCCCACCTCGAAGGACACCCGGGTGCGGGTCGAGGACTTCTCGAAGATCATCGCCAGCGCCTTCCCGCGCAGGATGCCGTCGTGGTGGGTGCCGGCACGGGTCTCGCCCTTCAACTCGATCGCGCGCTGGATGATCTGGCGGATCTCGGTGCCGGTGAGGTCACCCAGCGATACAAAATGCCTCAGGTTCATGCGGTAATCCTATGTCTTTCTGTCTTTTCGATCAGTTCCAGCACGATGTCGGACACCGTGTCGGCGATCTCGACCGCCTGCGCGTCGTTGATGATCAGGGGCGGGAGCAGGCGGACCACACGTTCCGCGGTGACGTTGATCAGCAGACCCCGGTCCAGGGCGGCGCGCACGAGGTCGCCGGCCGGCCGGTCCAGCTCGATGCCGAGCATCAGACCCCGGCCGCGGATCTCCACGACCTCGCGCCGGTCGCCGAGCCGTTCTTCGAAGAGTCGCAGCAGTTGGTCACCCAGCCGAGTGGCCTCCTCGCGCAGCGCCTCGGCCTGCATCACGTCCAGGACGCTCAGCGCAGCGCGGCAGGCCAGAGGATTCCCGCCGAAGGTGGTTCCGTGGCTGCCAGGGGTGAAGAGGTCCACCGCGCGGCCGGCGACCAGGCTGGCGCCGATGGGCACACCGTTACCCAGGCCCTTGGCCAGGCTGAGCACGTCGGGCAGCATCTCCTCGTGCTGAAAGGCGAACCATCGCCCGGTGCGCCCGATCCCGGCCTGCACCTCGTCGAGCATCAGTAGCCAGTCGTTCCCGGTTGCAAGCGCGCGAAGGTCGCGCAGGTAGCCGTCCGGCGGAACGCGGATTCCGCCCTCGCCGGTGATCGGCTCGACCAGGATCGCGGCGACCTCCGGGTCGTTGCGGTACTCGGCGACTGCGGTCGAATCGCCGAACGGGACCCGGACGAAGCCCTCGAGCAGGGGCTCGAAGCCGTGCTGTATGCGGGCATTTCCGGTGGCCGTCAGCGTAGCCATCGTGCGTCCGTGAAAGCTGCCCTCCATCACGATGATCTTCGGCCGCTCGATGCCGCGGCGGTGTCCGTGCAGTCGCGCGAGCTTGATCGCGGCCTCGTTGGCCTCGGCGCCAGAGTTGCAGAAGAAGACCTGGTCCATTCCCGAGAGTGCGCTGAGTCGGCGCGCGAGTTTCTCCTGCAGCGGGATCCGGTAGAGGTTGGAGGTATGTATCAGCGTGTGCGCCTGGTCCGCGACGGCGGCCGCGATCTTCGGGTGGGCATGCCCGAGCCCACAGACGGCAATGCCCGAAAGGGCGTCCAGGTAACGGTGACCCTCGGTGTCCCACAGCCACGCGCCCTCGCCGCGCTCGAAGGCGACGGGTAGACGGTTGTAGGTGTTCTGAAGGGTATCAGCCATCGCGAAGTCTCCGAATTGAAGAGGGCCGGTGACGCCGTTCAGACGCCGCACCGGCCCCTCGGGGAGACACGACCGTCCGTGTCTCCATGCCTGCCGATTGTCGGTCTATTTCATCTGGCTGGCAACGAAGTCCCAGTTGACCACGTTCCAGAAGCCTTCCAGGTACTTGGGTCGCAGATTGCGGTAGTCGATGTAGTAGGCGTGTTCCCACACGTCCGCGGTCAGCAGCGGCGTCTTGCCGTCGCGCAGCGGATTTCCGGCATTCGAGGTATTCACGATCTCCAGCGAACCGTCGGGATTCTGCACCAGCCAGGTCCAGCCGGAGCCGAAGTTGTTCGCGCCCATCTCATTGAATTTTTCCTTGAAGGCGGCGACAGAGCCGAAGGTGGAACTGATGGCGTCGGCCAGTTTGCCGGCGGGCTCACCGCCGCTGTTGGGGCCCATGCAGTTGAAGTAGAAGGTGTGATTCCACACCTGCGCGCCATTGTTGAAGATGCCGCCGGACGGCGCCTTCTCGACAATCTCTTCCAGGGTGGCATTCTCGAATGCGCTGCCCGGCAGCAGACCGTTGAGCTTGGTCACGTAGGTCGCATGGTGCTTGTCGTGGTGAAACTCCAGGGTCTCCGCAGAGATATGCGGTTCCAGTGCATTCTTCTCATAGGGCAGTGCGGGCAGTTCGTGTGCCATGCGGGATCTCCTTGACGGTATCTGCGAGGCTTCGCAGGGGTTTGGGGGACCCGGAAAGATAGACATACGCCTCCCCGGATGCAATTCCCGACGTAATCGTTCAGCGTTAACGGAGTCTCCCACGACTGCGTCGGGTGACGAAACGCGCGGGAACAATCGCTTATCATGCCACGTGTCCCAGGCCGAAGCGTCGGAGCCCCCCTTGAACCCGCAGCCTTGTCAGCATGCCGGTGCATCCGCGTTGCCTCCTGCGTGGCGTACGCGGAGCCCCGCGGGTGACCGGCATCTCCGGCATCCCAGCCTCCTCGATCGCCGCGCCGGCCGCGTCACGCAATGACCGCCTCGACCCGTCCGGAACGGCAGGCCCCCACGGTAGGCGACGTCCTGGCACGGGTGGGCCGCTGGTTGGGACCGCTGTTGTTCGTGTTCTTCGTCCTGGTGCCGCCACCGGGCGGGTTCGAGCAGGAGGCGTGGCGGGTCCTCGGACTGACCCTGTTCATGGCCATCTGGTGGGTGACCGAGGCCGCTCCGATCCCGGTCACCGCGGGCCTGCCCGTTGCGACACTGCCGGTGCTCGGCGTGGTGCCGATGGCGGAGGCCACCGCCCCCTATGCCAATCCGCTGATCTTCCTCTTTGTAGGTGGTTTTGCGGTGGCCCTGGCGGTACAGCGTTGGAACCTGCATCGCCGCGTGGCGCTGGCGGTCCTGGAATTCTCGGGAAGCCGATTGGACCGGCTGATCGGCGGCTTCATGCTGGCCACCGCCGGGCTCAGCATGTGGGTCAGCAACACGGCCACCGCGGCGCTGATGTTGCCGATCGCGTTGTCCGTGCTCGCCCTGGTGGAAACGGACACACAGACCCGCGAGGCCGGGTCGCGGCCCGCGCTGGCGCTGCTGCTCGGGATCGCCTTTGCGGCGAACATCGGCGGGATGGCGACGCTGATCGGGTCACCGCCGAATGCGCTGACCGCCGCCTTTCTGAACGAGCGCTACGATATGGAGATCGGTTTCGTGCAGTGGCTGATGATGGGCCTGCCCATCTCCGCCTCGCTGATCCTTTTCACCTGGTGGTCGCTGACGCACTGGGTGTTCAGTGTGCACCGCATCCGCCTCGCGGGGCTCGACGATCTCCTGTCCAGCCAGCGGGAGGATCTCGGTGGCTGGACCTCGGCCGAGCGGCGCGTGGCGGGCGTGTTTCTCACGGTGGCGCTGGCATGGCTGTTTCGGCCACTGCTCAACGAGCTGTTTCCGATCGAACTTACCGACGCGGGCATCGCGGTCCTGGGGGCGGCCGCCCTGTTCATTCTTCCGTCGGGACGCCCCGAACAGCGCTACCTCCTGGTCTGGGAGAATACCCGGGACCTTCCTTGGGGCGTCCTGGTGCTGGTCGGCGGCGGCCTGAGTCTCGGTTCCGCAATCGAGACCAGCGGCCTCGCCGCGCTGGCGGCACAGACCCTAGACGCCACCGTGCAACTGCCGTTCTGGATCCTGGCCGTCGGCGTGATCCTGCTGACCATGACCCTGAGCCACGTCACCAGCAACACCGCGACCACCGCGACCCTGCTACCGCTGGTTGCGGCACTGGCGGTGCAGGCGGATGCCTCGCCGCTGCTCCTCGCCGTGCCCGTGGCGCTGGCGGCCTCGGCCGCCTTCATGCTGCCGGTTGCGACCCCTCCGAATGCGATCATCTTTGGCAGCGACCGGTTGAGCGTACTCGACATGGTCCGGGGCGGAGCGTTGCCCAGCCTCGCGTCGGTGCTGCTGCTGATCCCGGTTGCACTCTTCTGGGTCGGTCTGGTGCTGGGACCCGGCTGACCGCGATGGCAGCGACCTCCAGTGCACCGGCCATGCGCTCGGCACTCAACGACATGCTCTGGCTGCTGCCCGTGCCTTTGTTGCTGGTGGTGCTGAGCCGCGTCGGGGTCCTGCTGACGGATGCCGCGGTCGTCGGCATCGTGCTGGGACTGGCGCTGTTCATGACGTCGGGCATCTGGCTGCGGTCGGTGGTGCGCAGGCGGATCTTTCTTGCCGGGGCGCTTCGTGCAGACAGCCCGTGGTACCGGCACTTGCGCGGCGGAGCGCTGATGGCGCTGGTCGCCCTGGGGGGCGCGATCCCCCTGGCGGCGATCCTGGTGGTCGCGACCGCCCGGGTGGACGGTCCGCAGTTGTTGCTCGGGATGGTGCTGAACGTGCCGGTGCTGGTGCTGCTGAGGGGGTTCTGGAGCCGACGGATCGCAGGCCATGCGGTCCCGCGGTTCCGGGCGATGCTCGCGTTGCGTCTGGCGCTGGCGGTCAACCTCGGATTGCTGTTCCTCGCGCTGGCGGCCGCGGCGCTGTTCCGGACCTACCCGAACCTCTCCGGGCTGACGCTGGCGGAGGCGGTATTGTCCGAGGCTGGTCGCCAGGAGGCCGCAAGCGAACTGCTGCAGGCGCTGATGCAGCTGGCGGCGTCGAAGGACGCGATCGCCTGGTGGCTGGGACAGCAGGTCCTGCCCGGAGTGATCGAGCCGGGTCTACAGCTCGCCGGCTGGATGGTGCTCGTGGCAACCGATGTACTGGTGCTATGGTCCTATCTGTTGATATGCGCCTCGGCGCTTACACTGGTGCACTGGCGCGCGTGGCATCCCGGGAGCCCTACCGAATGAACATGCATACGCAAACTCGCGGCATCGCCGGCAACGCGGCCCGGGCGCTTGGCCTGGTGCTGGCACTGGCGCTGCTGACGGCCCTGGTGATCGATCAGCGCCCGTGGGACCGTCTGCTCGCGTCGGATTCCCGGGTCGGCGTCGTGATCGAGGGTCAGCGCTTTCAGCTCGCCGCGGAGGATGCCGGCATTGTCGAGCAACGTGCGGCCGGGCATGCGGACCGCGGAGCCGCCGAGGCCAGCGACGCAGCCGCCCGGCTGGTTTCGGCCGAGCTCGACGTGCTGTTCGAGCGGCTGTCGGCGCGCGTGCCGGCCTATGCGGACTGGTACTTCTCGCTGCGCGGCGAGTACACGCGCCTCTGGCTGCTCGTCCTGCGCTGGGGCGGGCTCCTCACCGCGGATCCGGTTGTCTACAAGGGGGTGGAGCTCGTGTTCGCCGGCGACGAGCTGGCCGGACAGATCGGCGCGATCGAGGGCCGGGTGGCGGGCCTGCTCGCGGGGCGCGCGCGCGAGTTGCGGACCGCCTGGATCGAGGAATTGCTGGGAATGTCCGGAGAGCATCGGGCAGAGAGTGCGCCGGGAGCTCCCGCGACGGTGGTGGTGCTCGACGACCTGGTGGCGGAGTTTGGCGGTCACGGCGGCAGCGAATTCCTCACCCGTCTGTCGGCGAGTTCGGCCGGAGCGGCATCTGCCGGGGCCTTGGGACCGCTGACGGCGCGCCTCGCACTGCGTTCCTCTGCGGCCGCAGCCGGCGGAAGATCACTGGCACTGAAGGGCGCGGGGCGCGGCGCGGCGAAGGCCGGGAGCGCGGGCGTCGGGATACTGGGGTGCGCTGCATCCGGCCCCGCAGCCTGGGCGTGTGCGCTGGCGGTGGGTGGGGCCGCCTGGCTGGCCACCGACTGGGCGCTGCTCTCTGCGGACGAGTGGCGCAACCGGGACGCACTGATCGCCGATTGGGAGCAGCGGCTCGCGTTGCTGCGTGCGGAGCTCGAACAGAGTCTGCTCGAGCACTACGGCCAGGCCATCGAGGCCTGGCACGAGGGCATGCGCCTGGAGGTCGAGCGCAGCTTCTCCCCGCTCGACTCCGTGCGCGGCCGGGCCCCTAGCCGTTAATCCGCGAACACACGCCGTGCGTTGCCATAGGCGATCCGCTCGGCGACATCAGGCGGCAACTGGTCCAGCCAGGCCCTGATGTCGGATACGTGTTGGTCGAGTTCAGACCAGCGGCGGGCGCTGAAGGTGTCGGCCCCGATCAGAAAGCGGCCGGCGTGAGTGATCAGCAGGTCCTGCCAATCCAGCGGCATGAGGCCGTTGGCGAGCAGCCGTTCGCTGCGCATCGACAGATCCACATGCAGACGTGGGTAGCGCTTCAGGTAGTCCGCGATCAGCGGTGGGTGCGGGAAGGTGCCGGCATGTGCCCATAGGACGACGGCATCGGGCTCGATCTCGTACGCGCGGTCGATCACCGCCGGGTCGCCGTGAATCATCACCGGCAGTCCGCGTTCGCGGCCGATCGAGACCAGCGCGGCGAAGACCGGCGAGTGCCGATCGTCCGCGAACAGGTGCAGCTCGCCGATCCCTCGCCAGGAGCCGGTTGCAAGGCCTTCATCCAGCCGTTCCCGCACCCACTCCGGGAGATCCCTCTCGTGCATCCAGGTGCCCTTCTGCGCGCGGGTCCGGTAGACCCCGAGAAACGGCAGGATCACCTCCGGCGCGGCGCCCATCGCGGTCTCGACCAGATCACGGTCATGGGTGATGATCACCGCGCGCTCGACCCCGGCCTCCTCGAGGGTGGCACCAATGCGCTCCGGGGGCACGGCGTCGACATGCGGCGCGTTGTAATGCAGATGGGCGTCGAACAGCGGGCCGTCGTAGGCGGCGGCGGTGGCAGCGATTACCAACAGGGCAGTGGACGTGATGCCGTGCATCGCCCAACGGATCCACTTGGATGGCATGGCTTGCTCCTGATGTGTAGCGTGCAAATCGTGCATTTCTCCCCTCCGCACGCGGGAGAGGGGGATTTTCACCGTAAGGGGTGGCACTGGGCCATGACCCCTATTGTGCGGGTTGCGCCCCGAATGCCTCCTGTAACCAGCCGCGGAGCCGGTCCATGCCGATATCCGTGTGCTCCGACGGCGGCCGGCCGCCGGGCACGAATCCGCGGGCGCGAAATGGCTCCAGCAGTTCGGGATCGCCACTGATCACATGGACCGGCACGCCGGGACTTGCGTTCGCGCCGGTGATCAGGGGCGCGGGCTGGTGATCCCCAACCAGGATCAGCAGCGTCTGCGGGTCCGTGAAACGTGCGGCATAGCGACCGGCGGTCTCGAGGGCATACGCCACCGAGAGGGCGTAGTGTTCGCGCACGCGATCGTGGTTGCGCCACAACGACTCCGGTGTCTCGCCCCCACCCTCCCACTGCAAAAAGACCCGCCCGTCGCCGATCTCATCCCAGTCGTCGATCACCGGCAGGATCGGGACCCAGGGTGCGTGGCTGCTGATCAATGCAAGTTTCGCGAAGAGCGGGCGGTCATCGCCGCGCCGCAGCGAATGCTCGAAGTGCCACCAGGTGAACTGGTCGGGCATGGTCACCCAGTTGAACGGGGGACCGGCATAGGGGATATCGGTGGCCTCGTGGATCTCGTCATAACCATACCAGCGGCCCTCCGGCCAGGGCCGGGTGATGGCGGGCATGACCGCGACGGTGCGGTGGCCCGTTTTCTGGAAGTCCTGCACCAGCGATGCGCGCTGCGTGTCGAGCAGGAATTCGTAGTGCATCTGGTTCCGCACCTGTAGCCCGGTCAGCAACGAGGCGTGCGCGAGCCATGACTGGCCGCCGAACACGGGTGCGTTCAGGGTGCCGCTGACCATGTGCAGGCCGGCCGCCGCGACGTCCCGCTCCATCTCCTCCAGCCGCTCCCCCAGAATCGGCGCATAGCGATCGTCGAAGAGGGCCGAGACGCCATAGGACTCGATGAAACCGATAATCACGTCGATGCCGTCGAGACCGGGAAGCGGCGTGCCGCCGCCGGTGTCCGGCTCGCGGGTCAGCAGCGCCTCGAATTCGCGCCGTTCGATGTGCGCGATGCGTCCGAAGCGCAGTTGATCCAGTACCAGGGTCGCGCCCGGGGTGATCGCGCGCGGCAGGCTGGGCAGGGCCGTACCGACGTGGAAGGCGGTGGCGCCCGCGATGCCAACCACGAGCATAGCGCCGCCGGCCGCCAGTGCGGTGGGGGACCGTTGCATCGGCAGCGAGCCCAGCAGCCACCGGACGAACAGCGCCAGCCCGATCACGACGAGCAGCAGCGCGATGCCTGCGGCGATGGTCCCCGGAATCGAGACGCTGCCTGCCATCAGGTGATAAACCGAACGGATCAGCGGGTAATCGAGGTAGAGGTTCAGGGAACGTCCGAGGCTCATCCGGGCCAGGGCGTCGGCGAGCGCCACGAGGCTCAGCAGGGCGAGTAGGGATGCCGCGACACTTGCGAGGCCCCGCGACCAGCGGCCTGGCGGGATGAGGGCGAACAGGCCTGCCAGCACCAGGGCCTCCAGCGCCACCCAGTTTGGCCCGAAGCCAGCATGCCGGGGAATTTCCAGCCCGAGCAGCAGCGCATTCAGGATCGCGAAGGTGACAAACAGTCGAAGCAAGTGCGCTCCTCTCCGGGTGATCGGCGTTCTTTCTCCAGCCGCAGGTGGGCTGCGCCAGGCAGAAGGGACAACTTCTGGCAGGGAAAGTTGTCCCAACCGTTCGTGCAGACGGACGATGCGACAGGGGAGATTATGGGCGGTTCGGGATCCGGGATGCAGTGGCGGTGGCCCGTATCGCGGAACGAGGGCTTCGAGTTCCTCGGTTTCTCCCTGCGGCGCATCGGGCGGCAACTCCGCCACGTGGGCTTCGCGCCGCTGCTATGCCTGGCCGGGATGCCCGCTGCGGCGGCGTCGGTTGACGAGGGCTGGACGGCCGAATCCCTGTTCGAGCATGTCACGGCGCTGGCGGCAGAGCGGTCGAAGCGTGCATTCGAACCACCGGTCTCCGGACTGCCCGAGGCGCTGCGCGACATCAGCTACGACCAGTACCGCGCGATCCGGTTCCGGCCCGAACAGGCGCTCTGGCGTGGCGAGGGCCACTTCGAGGTGCAGTTCTTCCACCCCGGTTTCCTGTTCCCAGACCCGGTCAGATTGAACAGGCTGGAGGCCGGGAAGGTCAGCCCGATCGCCTTCGAACAGGACCTGTTCCGCTATGACGCGGAGGCGGCTACGCTCGAGGGGAAGGGCGAGGGAGGCCCCGGTTTCGCGGGCTTTCGGTTGCACTACCCGCTGAACAGCGACGAATACAAGGACGAGGTGATGGTCTTTCTCGGGGCGTCATACTTCCGCCTTGTGGGCCCCGGTCAGGTGTATGGCCTGTCCACACGCGGTCTCGCGATCGATACGGCGTCGCTCGGGGGGGAGGAGTTTCCCGCCTTTCGCGAGTTCTGGCTGGTGCGTCCGGGCCCCGAGTCCGACCGCGTCACCATCCTGGCGCTGCTGGACAGCCCCTCCGTCAGCGGCGCCTACCGGTTCGATCTCACTGCTGGCGACGAGGTGCTCGTGGATATGGAGAAACACCTGTTCGCTCGCGCCGACGTGGGCAAGCTCGGCGTTGCGCCGCTGACCAGCATGTACCACTTCGGCGAGACCAGCGTGCGCGCTTACGATGACTTTCGGCCACGTGTTCACGACTCTGAGGGCCTCCAGGTGCTGACCGGAACGGGCGAGTGGATCTGGCGACCGCTGGTCAATCCGCGGGCGGTGCGGGTGGCCTCCCTGCGCGACCGCGATCCCCGCGGCTTCGGTCTGGTACAGCGAGATCGAGGGTTCGCGCAATACCTGGACATGGAGGCCGAGTACCACCGTCGGCCCAGCCACTGGGTGACGCCGGCTGGCGGGGACTGGGGCGCAGGCGGCGTCGAGCTGGTGGAGATTCCTGCGGCGGACGAAACCACCGACAACATCGTCGCCTACTGGGTGGGCGACGAACCGTTCTCGGCCGGGGAACGGCGCCACTATCGCTACCGCCTGACCGTCTTCGACGACATGCCCCCGGGCGATCCACCTGCCCGCGTGGTCCGCACGCGCAGTGGCTGGGGCGCGGTTCCGGGTGCGGCCGCCCCGCCGTCGCGCAGCCTGCGCCGATACATCGTGGATTTCGCGGGCGGAGCACTCGAGCGTCTCGGTCCGGACGCGGCCGTCGGTGTGCAACTGGATACGAGCTCCGGAGGCCTCGATGATGTGCACGTGCGTCGGCTGCCGGACGACGAGGGCTGGCGGGCCACCTTCCTTCTGGATCCCGAGGGCAGGCGCGCTGCGGATCTGCGCCTGCTGCTCACCCTGGATGACGTTCCCGTCACGGAGACCTGGAATCACGTGTGGTATCCCGATGAACTCTGAGGCGATACTCGAGCAGGAGCGGGTCGAGGATATCGCGAACACGGCCGCGGGAACGGCCCTTCAGGCACCCGGCTCGCGACGGCGGCGTCTGCTGTTCCTGGGATTGGTCGCGGGCACGGTGGCACCGGCCGCATTTCTGATGACCCATATCCTGCCGGTCACGGGAATGGGGCCGCTGCTGTGGGGGATATTCGCGCTGTTTCTGTTGACGTTCACCTGGATCGCGATCTCGTTCTGGACCGCGGCGGCCGGTTACGTGCTCCGTCTGCTGAAACGCGACCCCCTGAGCCTGCGTCGAGTCCCGGCGGGAGTCGTTCCCGCCGGGACTGTCCGGCTGACCGGGCGGCGGACCGCCATCGTGATACCCATCTACAACGAGGACCCGGCACGCGTGATGCGGGGCGCGGAGGCGATCTGCCATTCCCTGCTGGCCACCGGACAGGCGGCGGCCTTCGATCTCTTCCTGCTCAGTGACAGCAATGATCCTGATGTGATTCCGGAGGAGGAACGGGCCGTGTGGGCCCTGCAGGGTCGGCTGCCGGCACCCTGCCGGACCCACTATCGCCGGCGGCTGGCGAACAGCGGTCGCAAGGCGGGCAACATCGCCGAGTTCTGCCAGCGCTGGGGCGGGCGCTACGCCTACATGATCGTGCTGGATGCCGACAGCGTGATGGAGGGCCCGACACTGGTGGAACTGGTGCGGCTGATGGATGCGAATCCCGGTGCGGGCCTGATCCAGACAATGCCGCTGCCGGTGCGTCAAGAGTCCCTCTTTGGACGCTTCCAGCAGTTCGCCAGCGCCCTGCACGGGCCAATGCTCGCCACGGGTCTCAGCTTCTGGCAGGGCAGTGTCGGCAACTATTGGGGACACAATGCAATCATCCGTATCCGGCCCTTTGTGGAGCACTGCGAGCTTCCGGTACTGTCGGGTCGGCCGCCGCTGGGTGGCGAGATCCTGAGCCATGATTTCGTCGAGGCCGCGCTGTTGCGCCGTGGCGGATGGGACGTGTGGTTGCTGCCGGACCTCCCTGGCAGCTATGAGGAGCTCCCGGGCAACCTCGTGGATTACGCCCGGCGTGATCGACGCTGGTCGCAGGGAAATCTCCAGCACCTGCGGCTGCTGCGTACGACCGGGCTGCACCCGGTGAGCC
The DNA here is from genome assembly GCA_018224485.1 of Thioalkalivibrio sp. Classification (GTDB taxonomy): domain Bacteria; phylum Pseudomonadota; class Gammaproteobacteria; order Ectothiorhodospirales; family Ectothiorhodospiraceae; genus Thioalkalivibrio. The sequence goes on from JAGTVE010000071.1 coordinate 18,624, forward strand.
GAATGCACTTTCTGTTCGGGGCGCTTGCCTACCTCGCCTCGCTGTTCTGGCTTCTGATGCTGGGGACCGCCTCGGCGGCCGCGGTCGCCGCGTATAAACTCCACGTACCCGGGACCGACTCGTTAGCGCACGCCTCCACCCCCCTATACGCGCCCCTGGCCTACGTACTTCTGGCGGTGACGGTGGTCCTGTTGCTGCTGCCCAAGCTGTTCGGCATCGCCCTGGCCCTGGGCCGCGAACCCGAGCGATTCGGTGGGCCGGCGCGGCTCGTGATTGGCGGCCTTCTCGAAACCCTGTTCTCCGTGCTGATTGCCCCCCTGATGATGGCCTTCCACAGCCTCTTTGTCGGGGCGGTCGCCCTCGGACGCAACGTCAGCTGGACGTCCCAGTCACGCGAGGGGCGGGTGGTGTCCTGGAGCGAGAGCTGGCAACGTACCGGGCTCTTCGTTCTGGCTGGTCTCGTCTGGGGGGCGGTGGTTGCATGGGGCGCGCCAGGGTTCTTCTGGTGGCTGTCTCCCGTGTTCGCCGGGTTGCTGCTCTCACCGGTGCTGGTGCGCGTCAGCGGGAGCCGACGAGCGGGATGCTGGCTGCGTGAACGGGGTCTGCTGCTCGCCCCGTCGGAGCTCGCGCCCACCACCGCACTGGCCGCACTCGGGCGGCTGGAGTCATCCGCCGCTGCGGCCCAGGAGCGGCCGGGTGCGGGGGACGCAGCCGGCACACCCGTCACCTGGCTTGAGGATCACCGGGCGCGCCGGGGGATGAGCTCGAACCGTGAGCGGAACACGCCGCGGCACGTAGCGGAAGGCGAAAGGGAGGATGCGTACCACAACCCATGAGCGTTGTGCGGCGCCCGCATCCGTCTGCCCGCTTTCCTTCGTCGCGCGCGCACGAATCAGCCGGCCGCTCTCCTGCGCGCGAGACTCATCCTTTGCATCACCTCATCGCGGCGGATGAGCCAGTGATGCATCGCGCCGGCGATATGCAGCACGATCAGCGTGATCACTGCATAACCTACGTACTGGTGCCAGAGAAAGAGTGTCTCCGACAGTGCGTCGTCACGACTGATCAGGCCGGGCAGCTCGAGCTGAAACAGGCTGACAGGAAACCCGCCGGCGGCGGTGGCCAGCCACCCGAGCACGGGCATCACGATCAGCAGGAGGTAGAACAGGCTGTGCACCAGCTGGCTGGCGACGCGCTGCGGGGCCGGCAGTGGTGTCGCATAGGCGGGCTTGCCGAAGGTGAGCCGGGTCAGCAGCCTCACCACCATGAAGCCGAGTATCAGCACCCCGAGTGTCTTGTGGGTGGTGTAGATCAGGTCGGTTCCCGCCGCACCGAACATCTCCCGGAGACCCCCGAATTCGAAATATCCGATGCTCCCGCCGAAGGTGAAGGCTAGCAGCACGAGGACCACGATAAGCCAGTGCAGCAGACGCTGCACGAGCGCATAGCGCGGCATCCCGGGATGTTCGGTGGCAGTGACGTTGCTCATGGTCGCGTCCCTCGGTTGGAGTCCGGTGTGTTTGGCCTGCGCATTGGAGGAGCGGAACAGAAAACGGTTCCCAAAGCGCAGCCGTCGGGAACGGCCTTCCCGGGGGCGCGCATGGCTCGCGACGAGCGCTTGACCGCAATCCTGCCGCGGCTTACTCTTTGCTCCCTTCGCGGGCGGTTAGCTCAGCGGTAGAGCACTGCCTTCACACGGCAGGGGTCACTGGTTCGAACCCAGTACCGCCCACCAGAAACTACAGGATACAGCGACTCAGGAGTCTGTCCGGGTCGCTTTTTCTTTTCTGGTCAGTCGTCAGCCCACGCTTCTCACGCCGGATATCGGCGGTCAAGACTCGACCGAGGGCTCCGGCGGGCCATTGCCGAGTGCATCGCCGGCCGAGCGGGCCCCAACCTTCCGATGCAGGACGTCCACTGATTGGCCTTGGGCGCAGTCGGTTGGGCTGTGTTTGTTCCCTTGGGAACGGGGTCCGATCGGCTCCGCCTGGTGCACCCGCTCCCGGTCAACAGTGATCGCCTGTCAGCAGGAAGGGATCAAGAGGAAGGGAACCGGAGGGCACCCTCCCAGGCCCGATGGTATATTAGGGCGAGCTATTTCACCGCGAGAAACGCGAAGGTCGATCAGTGCTGCGCTAACTTCGGATGAAGTGGCTGTCCCACAAACCTCTGGCACCCCCGCAGGAGAGGAGCTGCTCATGTCCCTGATTCCTCGTGATCCCTTGCGGCCGGATCGCCGCCGGCTGCTCAAGGTCGGTATGGCCGCCGCTCTGATGCCGCTTTCCGGCCTCCAGGCCAACACCGTGTCCACCCGCGCTCGCGTCGTCATCCTGGGCGGCGGCGCTGCCGGCATGTCGATGGCCAATCGCCTGGCCACGCGCCTCTCGGGCGCCCGTATTACGGTGGTGGAGCCAAGAGAGCAGCACTACTATCAGCCGGGCTGGACCATGATCGCTTCCGGTCTCTGGGAGGCCGAGCGCACGGTGCGCCCCAATGCCGACTTCCGTCCCGCCGGCATCGATTGGCTCAGCCAGTCCGCGGTGGGTATCGACGCGGATGCGCGTCGGATCTCGCTGGGCGACGGCAACACCCTGGACTATGACGTTCTGGTGGTCGCCACTGGTCTGCAGCTCGACTATGACCGGATCGACGGAATGTCCACGGACCTGATTGGCAGCCACGGAATCGGCAGCGTCTATGCCGGTCATCATGCGGCGGCACGCACCAGCGACGCCATCGACGCGTGGCTCGCCAGCGGCGGCGGCCAGGGGCTCTTCACCATGCCCCAGACGGCCATCAAGTGCGCTGGCGCGCCGATCAAGATGACCTTCACCACCCAGTCGCGCATCAAGAAGGTCGGCAACCGGGATGACTTCGCGCTGGACTATTTCACCGCCAGCGACGACATGTTCAGTCAACCCTGGAGTAACGACTTCCTCAAGCAACGCTTCGATCGCGACAGCATCACCCGCCATCACCGCAGGCATCTTTCCGCCATCGACCCGCAGGCCCGCCAGGCCGAGTTCACCGGGCGCGACGGCCAGACGGAAACGCGCGACTTCGACTTCATCCATGTGGTACCGCCGATGAGCGCGCCGGACTTCGTCAAGGCGAGCGACCTGATCGCCCAGGAGGGGGCCTTCGCCGGGGAGTGGCTTGATACTGACATCTACACCATGCAGCACAACCGCTACCCGGAGGTCTTCGGTATCGGCGACGTGATTGGCGCGCCGATCAACAAGACCGCGGCCAGCGTCAAGGCTCAGGCGCCCGTCGTGGAGGCCAATATCGCCGCCTTCCTGGAGGACCGGCCGCTGCCCGCCCGCCATAACGGCTATACCTCCTGCCCGCTGATCACTGCCATCGGCAGGGCAATGCTGGTGGAGTTCGGCTACGACAACGACATGGCCTTCCTTCCCTCGTTCGCGTTCATCGATCCCAGGGACGAATCCTGGGCGGCGTGGGTGCTCAAGGAGTTCATGCTGCAGCCCGCCTACTACGCGATGCTCGAAGGACGCGTCTGAGGAGACATGCCATGAAATTCACGCTTGCCGGCGTCTTCGCGGTACTGTTCCATGCCATCCCGCCTTTTCTGCCACTGATTCTGGCCATTCTTGCCGTGCTCGTGCTGGCCCAGCTGCTCGGGCGCCTGCGCGGCTATCGCATGACCGACCATCGCTACCGCCCGGCCGCGATCGTCGCCCTGTTAGCGGGTCTTTCCACCTTGTGGTGGCTGCCCATGGCGACCCACTCACGGCTCGGCTTCGTGGCCACGGCCACCGACTGGGCCTTGCTGATAGCGGCGGCGCTCGGCGTTGTCCTCATCACCTGGCTGGTGTTGCATCCGCTGAGCTATCTGGTTCGCGGCTCACGGCAGCGCCGGGGGGGTACGCCAACATGACAGGACCCCTCCGTTTGCTCCGTCAGAGAAGGGCAGGGGGTCCGATCCTGCCGTTGCCCGGGACAAGGGCAAAAGGCAAGACCTGATCCCCAGGGGTTGCACGCTCCCGACCCAGGGCCCTCAGGGTCGGGCAAGATCTCGGATCCCCCGGGGCCTGGTCTTGAGGTCGTCTGGCCCAATCCGGATCAGAGGGGCTGATCAACGTTGGACTAGGGCTTGATGAGTTGGTAGCCATCGGCCGTGAGATCCATGATCTGGACGACACCGGCATTGACCCGCGTTGCCCTCGGAGTCAGTGCAGGCTCCTGACCCCGCATGCGGGTGACTGCAGCGATGGTGTTGCTGCAGGCGGAAAAGCGGACGCCGTGACCGTCGGCGAGGGAGTCGATGCGCCCATTGTTGGAGTTATCGGCAAAAAGCAGACTCAGACCCGGCCCGAAGGCCACGATCTCCACGTCCACTTTATCGGCGCCGTAATGGTTGATCAGGTTGTTCGCCACGTTCAGCACCAACGTCTGACGGGCGGGGTTGCCGTCGCTGATCTGGAGCACGACCTTGTGAGTGGAGAAGGGTTTTCCCTCAGAATCAGCGGCGGGTGCGCCCGTGGCGAGCAGCAGCAACGCGGCGGCGAGCGTGAACGTACGCAGGGTGGTCAGTACTGTGTTCATTACCGAATATCTCCTCTGGTGTTCCTGGTTTTTACGTGGGGACTCTGGGGTCCGTTTGGCCTCCGAAAGCCGTTTCGACCGATGTTTCGATCCTCCTGATGGTGGCCCGCCCTCGAACTCGAGGGATGGGCCGACCGCTTCGCACCCGTTTTCAGAGGGCTCTGGGCGAGCCTTCCGGCCAGGTGACTGGATCCTAGAGATACGCGAGGGTTGATTTATTCCAGGATTCGGCGCCGGCCATTCGGGGAATAAAAGGCCAGTCCCTGTCATCCACTCAAA
>JAGTVE010000072.1 GCA_018224485.1 Thioalkalivibrio sp.
CTGCGCCGCCAGCGGATGGGGATTGTGTTCCAGGCCTTCCACCTGATTCCCACCCTGACCGCCCTCGAGAACGTCGCGCTCCCGCTGGAGTTGTCCGCCACGGCCCGGGGAGCAGAGGCGCGCGAGCGCGCGTCCGTGCAGCTCGAACGGGTCGGGCTGGCCGGCAAACCGGATCGCTACCCGGAGCAGCTCTCTGGCGGTGAGCAGCAACGGGTCGCGATCGCCCGGGCACTCGTACACCGGCCGATACTGATCCTTGCCGACGAACCCACGGGCAATCTCGACTCGCGCACCGGCGAGGCGGTCTTCCAGTTGTTGCTGGACCAGGTGCAGGACTCGGAGGCCGCGCTGCTGATGGTCACGCATAGCGAGACGCTCGCGGCACGACTGGATCGCACGCTGCGCATGGTCGACGGGCGCCTGCTGGCCGGAGGCGAGGGATGACCACAACCGATGACCGGTAGCACGCTGCTCCTGCGCGCGTGGCTGCGCGACTGGACGCGCCACCCGCTGCAGCGCCTGCTGACGATACTCGGCGTGGTCATCGCGGTGGCCGTCGTGCTGGCCGTGGATCTCGCGAACCAGTCGGCCCAGCGGGCCTTCGATCGTTCGATGATCGAAGTGGCGGGGGCGGCCACCCACCAGGTGCTCGGTCCGGTGGAGGGCTTCCCCGAGGGCCACTACCGCGACCTGCGGCTGCAGGGCTGGCGCGACATCGCGCCGATCGTCGAGGGACCGCTGCGGCTGGAGTCCGGGGAGACGATCTACCTGCTCGGGATCGATCCCCTGGCGGAGGCTCCTTTTCGCGAGGGGGCCGCAGGCTTCGGCGCAGCGCCGATCCAGCGGCTGCTGACCGAGCCCGGTACCGTCCTTGTGCCACCGCCGTGGCTGGACCAGCGGTCCACCCAGGGAGGCGGGGATCGGGTCTCGCTGATCACCCCGGTTGGGGAGCGCGAGGTGACCGTGCTTGCGGCGCCGGAGGCGGGCGAGGACGCACGGGTATGGATCGCGGACATCGCCACGGCGCAGCTGCTGCTGGACCGTGTCGGCCGGCTGGACCGCATCGATGCCCGGCTCGATCAGCCGGACGCCCCGGCGGCGCTCGAGACCGCGCTTCCCGCGGCGCTCGATCTGGTGCCGGTCGCGGCGCGGGATGCCGCGGCGCGCGAACTCGCCCAGGCCTTCCGGATCAACCTCACCGCGATGAGCCTGCTGGCCCTGCTGATAGCCGCCTTCCTGATCTACAACACCCAGACCTTTTCGGTCCTGCGTCGGCTGGGGGTGCTGGCGGACCTGCGCCTGATCGGGGTCAGTCGCCAGCAGGTGATGGCGATGGTGCTCTTCGAGGCATTGCTGGTCGGCCTGCTCGGGACCCTGCTTGGCGCCGTCGCTGGCGTGGTGCTGGCCCAGGCCCTGGTCGAACAGGTCGCGTTGACGGTGTCGGACCACTTCTTCGCGGTGGCCGTCTCCGCGGTAGAGCCGCGTCCACTGGCCCTCGCCGCGGTGGTCGCCCTGGGTCTGGGCCTGTCGCTGGTGTCGGCGCTGGCACCGGCCTGGGAGGCGGCGCAGGAGCGGGGTGTCGGCGGGTCCGGGCGTGCGGCACTGGAACAGCGCGGCCGCAGGCTTGCCCGCTTTCTGCTGGTCGCTGGCGTCGTGTTTCTGCTGCTCGGGGTTGCCGTGGCCGCGCTGGGGCTCGGGGCCTTGATTGGCGGCTTCGTGGCCTTGTTCCTGATGATTACCGGCTTCCTGCTGCTGTTGCCCTGGATCCTCGAGTTTGCGCTGCACTGGCTGGGCGGGATGGCCTCCGAGCGGCAAGAGTCGCCGCTTCCGCGCATCGCCGTCAGGAGCCTGGAGCGCGGGCTGTCCCGAAGCGGTCCGGCGGTGGTCGCCCTGGCGCTGGCGCTGGCGGCCGCCATCGGGGTCAGCGTGCTGGTGGGCAGCTTCCGCGTGAGTGTCTCCGACTGGCTCGGGCAGACACTGACCTCGGACGTCTACGTGGTCTCGGCCAGCCCCGCCTCCGCGCGTGGCGGCACACGACTGCCGGGTGAATGGGCGCGGACCATCGCGGCGTGGCCAGAGGTGGCCTCGGTCAGCACGGGGTCAACGGTGGACGCGGTCTCCGATCGCGGCATGATCCAGTTGTTCCTGCTCGATCCGCACGCGGACTGGCTCGATCACCTGCCGCTGGTTCGGGGCAGCGTGGCGGGACTCGACGACCGGCTGCGTAACGAGGACGCCGTGCTGATCACCGAAGGCTTCGCGGCACACCAGGAGCTGGACATGGGCGACCGGCTCGAGATCGCAACGCCGTCCGGACGCCGGTCGTTCGAGGTGGCCGGAATCTACCGGGATTACAGCAATCCCGGCGGCATGGTGCTGATTCGGGCCGAAGGCTTCTATCGTGGCGAGCCTCCGGGATTTGTGTCGATGGGCCTGATTGCGGCGCCCGGCGTGCCGCTCGAGGCGCTGGAGGATCGGCTCGACAGCTGGCTCGTGGGGCAGCCGGAACCCGCCATGATCACGCGGCCCGACGCGATCGAGGACGAGTCGATGGCGATCTTCGACCGCACCTTCGCGATCACCCACCTGCTGCGCGTCATCACCCTGGTGGTCGCCTTCGTGGCCATTCTCAGCGCGCTGGTCGCGCTGCAGATGGAGCGGGCGCGCGAGTACGCGGTGCTGCGCAGCACCGGGCTCCTGCCGGACGGCGTGGTCCGCCTGGTCTTCCTGCAGGGGGCGGTGCTCGGCCTGTTTGCCGCGGTGGCGGCGATCCCGCTGGGTCTCGGCATGGGCTGGATGCTGATCGAGGTGATCAATCGCGAGGCCTTCGGATGGCGCATGGACGTGCTGCTGCCGGGACTGCCGCTGGCAGAGAATCTCGCGCTGGGGCTGGGGGCTGCACTGCTCGCGTCCATCTACCCGGCCTGGCGGCTCGCTCACATGCCGCTCGTGCCCGCGCTGCGCGTGGAGGCCTGAGGGGCGACAAGGGTATCTGTGGGAGCGTGCCTTGCACGCGAATCGGCGCTGGGTGGGCCCCGGGCGTCTGTCGCGCCTGCGGCGCGTTCGCGAGCAAGGCTCGCTCCTACGGGGGGGCAGGGTGGTGGCAGGGACGCAGGAGACCAGCCCCCTGGCCCGATGGTTTTTCCCGACACCGGATCGCGAGAGGGCTCGCTTCCTCCTGGGGTATCTGTAGGAGCGGCTTCCAGCCGCGATGCGGCGTTGCCTTGAGTGCCCAGGGCCATCGCGGCCAGAGGCCGCTCCCACATGGCCC
>JAGTVE010000073.1 GCA_018224485.1 Thioalkalivibrio sp.
GACAACTGGCCGGCCGCGGTCGGCCTGTTCACCGGCGTGCTGGCCAAGGAGGCGGTGGTTGGTACCCTGGATGCGCTGTACAGCGACCTCGCTGTCGCCGACGCCGCGGCAGCGGGCATCGAGATCGAAGAGGAGGGTCCGTTCAGCCTGGCCGGCGGAATCGGCGAGGCCTTTGCCTCGATCCCGGCCAACCTGGTCGACGCCATGGGCACCTGGGCCGACCCACTCGGTCTTTCGGTGGGCGACCTGCGCGACACCGAAAGCGTGGCCGAACAACAGGGCGTGACCACCGGCACCTTCGGCGCCATGGCCGCGCGCTTCGACGGGGCCGCCGGCGCCTTCGCCTATCTGTTGCTGATACTGCTGTATTTCCCCTGCACCGCCGCGCTGGCCGCGGTGTACCGGGAGACCAACACGCGCTGGACCCTGTTTGTCGCCGCGTGGACCACCGGCATCGGCTACATCGCCGCCACGGTCTTTTATCAGGTGGCGATCTTCAGCCGCAGCCCGGCGACCTCGGCCGCCTGGATCGCGGCCATGCTGGGGATCTTCCTGGCGGTGACGCTGGTGCTGCGGGCCCGGGGCGGGCCACGAGGGGTGTCGGCCCCGGCGGAGCAGCAGACATGAGCCCGGCGCCATGATCCTCTCCGAGATCCGTGACTACCTGCAGTCCAACGGCAACGCCTCACTGCGAGACATGGCCTACCGCTTCGACATCGACCCAGAGGCCCTGCGCGGCATGCTCGGCCAGTGGGTCGCCCGTGGCCGGGTGGTACGCGAGACACCCGGCGCGCAATGCGGTGGTTGCTGCAAGTGCGATCCATTGGCACTGGAAGTCTATCGATGGCGCGGCTGATCCCGAAGGGCCCCTGCGATGCATGACTTCGACAGGGTGGTGCCACGACCACAAGATGGGCTCTGGTCTCCCATTGGATCCCGCGGTACATCTCTGGCGATGATCGGAACGTAGTCGACCCCGAGCGGCCATTCAGCCGAAATGGATGGCGAAATGGATGGGTGGCTGGAATCCGGCGTAACGCCGACGTTCGGGTCAGCCGCCGGCCTCGTCGCCCCAGATTTCCTCAAGGCGATCGTCGCGACCGCAGCGCCAGCGATAGTACTTGTAGCGCACCGGGTTTTTCCGATAGTACCCCTGATGGTATTCCTCGGCGGCGTAGAAGTTTTCGAACTCGAGGATCGGTGTAACGATGGCTTGGTCGAAACGCCCGGACTGCTCGAGCCCTTCGAGCGAGATGCGAGCCTGGTTCATCTGCTCATCGCCGTGGGCGAAGATGGCGGTACGGTAGGTGTCGCCGCGGTCGCAGAACTGGCCGCCATCATCGAATGGATCGACGTTTCGCCAGAAGACGCGCAGCAGCTCGGCGTAGTCGACGACCGCGGGATCAAAGACCACCTGCACTACTTCCCGATGCCCGGTGCCGCCTCGGACCACGTCATCATAGACCGGGTTCGATACATGCCCGCCGCTGAAGCCCGAGATGGTCTCGACCACGCCGTCGAGGTCGTCGTAGGGCGGTTCCATGCACCAGAAGCAGCCCCCGGCAAACGTCGCCCGCGCCAGGTCGTCCTCGGCGTCATTTGCGGCGCCGGCAAGCGATGCCGCCAGAAGGAGCGAGCCGGCGAGGGCGGCCAGGACCAGGGCTCGATGGCCAAAGCGAATCGATGGGGGATGAAACAGGGTCGGCATCATGACCAGCTCTCGAGGGTTGGTGTCATTTCCAGATGGGGCAACAGTATCCTCCGCAGCGCCCGGCGCAAGCGCCGTCAGGCCTGGCGAAGCTCCGGCAGGGGCTCACCCTCCGGGATGAAGTTCAACGCCAACCCGTTGTTGCACCAGCGCTGCCCGGTCGGATCGGGCCCATCGCTGAAGACATGGCCCTGGTGACCGCCGCACCGCGCGCAATGATATTCGGTGCGCGGAATCAGCAGCTTGAAATCACGCTTGGTGCCGACGTGCTCGTCGTTGATCGGCTGCCAGAAACTCGGCCAGCCAGTGCCGGAATCATACTTGTGAGCGCTGGCGAACAGAGGCAAGCCGCAGCCGGCGCAGACGTAGGTGCCGTCGCGCTCCTCCTTGTCCAGCGGGCTGGAGAAGGCCGGTTCGGTGCCGTCGCTGCGCAGTACGCGGTACTGCTCCGGGGAAAGAATCTCGCGCCACCGCGGTTCGCTCAGATCCAGCTGGTCGAAGGGGCGGTTGCCATTCGCGCCGGCCGGCTCGCTGCGACAGCCGCCCAACCATAACGCCGGCAGGGCAAGGGACAACCCCGCCAGGACGCGGCGGCGCGAGAATCCAGGGTGTCGGTTCTTCATAACCGCTTTGGAACAGATTTCGCGGCGTTGGTTCGCAAACGCAAACGCTCGGCCGGGCGGCTCAGACCTCGATCCCGGCCAGGTTGCCTTTTCTTCCAGGCTGGCGCAGGGCTGGGATAGTCCGCCGAGGTCCAGCGCGACCGGAGGGAGTGGTGGGCCCGGCAGGGTGGAGGCCGGTCGCGGAGCGGCGCAAAGCGGCAGCTTTGCGAGGCCGGAACGCCCTGCGCCTGCTGGCGCAGGGCTGGGATAGTCCGCCGAGGTCCAGCGCGACCGGAGGGAGTGGTGGGCCCGGCAGGACTCGAACCTGCAACCAAAAGATTATGAGTCTTCTGCTCTAACCATTGAGCTACAGGCCCGCAGGGGTCCGCGGCCCCGCTACACACCGGTGCGTGGGGCCGCGGGGACGTTCACTCGAGATCCATGTAGGTCCTCAGCAGCTCCGCGCGGGTGGGGTGGCGCAGCTTGCGCAGGGCCTTGGCCTCGATCTGGCGGATGCGCTCGCGGGTCACGTCGAACTGCTTGCCGACCTCCTCGAGCGTGTGATCGGTGTTCATGTCGATCCCGAAGCGCATGCGCAGGACCTTCGCCTCGCGCGGCGTCAGGGTCGACAGGATCTCGCGGGTCGCCTCGGACAGGCTCTCGCGCGCAGCGGAGTCGACCGGGGTCGTGACCTTCTCGTCCTCGATGAAATCGCCGAGATGCGAGTCCTCGTCGTCGCCGATCGGGGTCTCCATGGAGATCGGCTCCTTCGAGATCTTCATCACCTTGCGGATCTTGTCCTCGGGCATCTCCATGCGCTCGGCCAGTTCCTCGGGCGTGGCCTCGCGGCCCATTTCCTGCAGCATCTGCCGGGAGACCCGATTGAGCTTGTTGATCGTCTCGATCATGTGCACCGGAATGCGGATGGTGCGCGCCTGGTCCGCGATCGACCGGGTGATGGCCTGGCGGATCCACCAGGTCGCGTAGGTCGAGAACTTGTAGCCGCGGCGGTACTC
>JAGTVE010000074.1 GCA_018224485.1 Thioalkalivibrio sp.
GCGGATGGGTATTCGGCGCGCTGGGCATCGGCATGACCGGGCTGGGCGGCCTGTTCCTGACGGCCACGGTCGGGGCGGTCATCCTGCTGGCGCTGCTGCGGCTCATCGCCCGCGCCTGAGTGATCCGAGAGGTCTCAGTTTGCGGCGGCTCGCGTCCCGTCGTGACCCGACGCGGCCGCGTGCAGCTGGTAGTGCGCGTGGATGCGCTCGATGTAGTTGCGTGTCTCCGCGAATGGCGGGACCCCGCTGTGCCGCTCCACGGCACCCGGCCCGGCATTGTAGGCGGCCAGGGCCAGATCCAGGTTCTGGTCGAAGCGTTCCAGCATCCACGCGAGGTATGTCACCCCGCCGCGGATGTTCTGCGCCGGATCGAAGCGGTCGGTGACCCCCAGCTCGGCGGCAGTGGCGGGCATCAGCTGCATCAGGCCGTGCGCCCCCACCCGTGACACAGCGTACTGGTCGAAGCAGGATTCCACCCAGATCACCGACTTGACCAGCAGCGGATCGAGGTTCCGGCTGTGGGCCTCGCGGACGATGATGCCGTCGAAGGGGCCGGCACCAACCGGCATGACCTCGTCCGCGGATAGCCGGCAGCGCACGGAGGCCGTGGGGCGGCCGTAGGTGGCGATCAGCGTCGCGGCATCCTCGCGCTGGCGCTGGTTGGTGACCAGCCGCTCCCCGCTCGGAAGCTGGTAGACGAAGAGCTGCCCGCCGGAGCGGTTGGCGGAGTCGCCGGTTGCAGCGATGCCTACCCGGCGATAGCTCACTCCGCCAGTGGGGCGCTGGTCCGTGTACACTCGGGTGCCGTGCGCATCCAGGTAGGTGTAGAGTTCCGCGACGGACCTTGCGGACCAAAGGCCCAGGCCACCGAGTAGGATCAGCAGCAAGGCCCTGGTGACATGCCGACGCTTCATCCAAGCATTCTAGCCCGACGTGACTGACGATTCACTGGTTTCCTGGAGGAAGGCCCTGGATCCGCTGCCGGACTGCCTGGAGCGGGAGCTGCCGGGCCGCTGGTCCGGTTTCGAGTTCCTGCCGAGTGTGGATTCCACGAACCGACGGCTGCTCGACTGCCAGGCGTTGGTGAGCGATGCCTACCGAGTCTGTGTTGCGCGCGAACAGACGGCCGGCAAGGGCCGCCGGGGACGCACCTGGGTCTCCGCGGGCGGCTCGGGTCTGACCTTCTCCATCGCGCGTGCACTGCTTCCCGGGGAGCCCCCGGTACCGGCCCTGGCGCTCGCGATCGGGGTTGGCGTGTCGCGCGGGCTGTTCCGCGGCGGGCTGCACGGCTTCGGATTCAAGTGGCCCAATGATCTCGTGACCCCCGAAGGACGGAAACTCGCGGGAATCCTGATCGAGGCGCGGCCGCGCACCGGGGCACGCCCGCCTGCCCTGGTGGCGGGCGTCGGTCTGAATCTCCGGGACGCAGCGGCACTGGGCGTGGACCGGCCGACGGCCGACCTAGGCGATCTGTCCGCGTCCGGCATACCGGACATGGCGGATCTACTGCAGGCGATCCTCGCGGAGGTCGCGCGGGCCTGGGATGCCTTCGCACGGGATGGGCTGCACCCGGTGCTCGAGGACTATCGGCGTCTCGACCACCTGTTCGGGCGACGGGTCCGCGTGACGGAATCCGGGCGGGAGGGTGTCGCCGCCGGCGTGGACCCCGTCGACGGCGCGCTGCTGCTGCAGGGGCCCGACGGTCTCGAGCGGCTGTACTCGGGCGATGTCTCGGTGCGGCGGGTGGACTATGCCTGAAATCCTTCTGATCGATCTCGGCAGCAGCCGCATCAAGTGGCAGGTCCGCTCCGAGACCGGCTTCGTGCTGGAGGAGGATCGGCATGACTGGACGGCATCAGAGGGTCCACCGGAACTGCCGCGGTGCCGGCCACGGGCGGTCTGGATGGTGCGTGTCGGAGGGGCCGAGCGCGAAGAGACCCTGCGCGCGGCCCTCAGGGCCCGTTACGGCGGGGTCCCGGTCGTCACCGTCCAACCCCGCGCGGAGGGCCCCGGGGGGCTGCGTCTGGACTATGATCTGAGCCAGTTCGGGGCGGATCGGTACTGCGCATTGCTGGGCGCCGTGGCCCGGACACGGAAATCGGCGGTGGTTGTCGATGCCGGTACGGCGGTGACCGTGGACCTGCTGGGGACGGATGGTCGGCACCTGGGGGGCTACATCCTGCCCGGTCTGCGTGGGGGGCTCGAGGCGGTGAACCGCCTGTTCACGGATGCGCTCCAGGCCCGGGTGGCGCCGAAACTGCGCCTGACCGGCGAGGCCCTTCCGGCGGATTCAGCCGTGCTGCCGGGTCACGACACCGGGGAGGCCCTGCTGCGCGGCTGGATGCTCGGCCTGGCAGGTGCCGTGCAGCGTCTCGGCGCGCAGGCCGGCGACGCGGAGCAGGGCGTGGAGTGGTGGCTCACCGGTGGTGATGCGGGCTGGCTGTCGAACCTGCTCGATCGGCCCGCTCACGTGGTCCCGGGACTGGTCTTCGACGGTCTGTGGTGCCATCTGCAGCCCCGCCGGGGGAAGGGAGGCCGTCCTTGATGAGGATGCGCTGGGTATTGTTGCTTCTGCTGGGTCTGAATCTCGCGTATCTGGCATCAGGGCTGTACCGGTCCTACCTGCCGCATCCGGATCGGTCGGGCCCTTCGCAGCAACTCGAGCCCGGCGTTGGCGAAATCCGGTTGCTCGACTCCCTCGCCGATTCGCCTCCTCCACAGAAGTCCCACCGGACGGGGACAGATTCGCCCCCGGGATCCTAGAGGTGATTTCTCAGGTATTCGAGGTTGCGTGCCACCACTTCGCGGTATGCCGGGATCCTGAGGCGTGTATGGGCGTCGGAGAAAGGCCACAGGAAGGCCGCATTCTGGTCGAGGCGCCTGGAGGTCTCGAGCGCCCGCTGCGGATCCGGCTGGTCCGGATCGAAGACGCGTGGATCGGACGGGAATTCCGGCACTTTTCACAGCACTTCAGGAGACCGGGCCCGGCGCGGAATGCTCAGCGATTCTCCGTTTCCAGGCGCTCCTGGACCCGCTCGAGGACCTCGGCACTGATCCGGCGCACGACCGGACCGGCGACGCGCCCGAC
>JAGTVE010000075.1 GCA_018224485.1 Thioalkalivibrio sp.
CATCGACGTGAACGTCTCCGTGGGCACCATCTTCTCCATCATCAAGGCGCCCGAGGGGGTGAGGCATCCCACCACCGAGGATTTCCTCAAGCCCGGTGCCCAACAGTGCGGCGCGGGCTACTGCCTGTACGGACCCTCGACCATGATGGTCTTCGCCACACCACACCAAGGCGTGCAGATGTTCACCCTCGACAAGGACTTCGGTGAATTCCTGTTGACCCACGAGGACGTGAAGATCCCCGACGATACCAGCGAGTTCGCGATCAATGCCTCCAACAGTCGGTTCTGGGAGGAGCCCGTGAAGCGCTACGTGGATGAATGTCTGGCCGGGACGGAGGGTCCGCGCGGCAAGGATTTCAACATGCGCTGGATCGCCTCCATGGTCGCGGAGGTGCACCGCATACTGACGCGCGGCGGCGTGTTCATGTACCCGGTGGACGCTAAGCTGAAGGCAAAGAGCCAGGGCGGCAAGCTGCGCCTGATGTACGAGGCCAATCCGATGAGCCTGATCATCGAGCAGGCCGGCGGCACCTCCACCACCGGCCGCGAGCGCATCCTGGACATGGTGCCGGAGGACGTGCACCAGCGCGTGCCGGTGATCCTCGGCTCGAGGAACGAGGTCGAGCGCATCGTCGGCTACCACGCGGGCTGACCACGACGCCCCGGGCGCGCTCGGGGCGTTGTGTATCGCGGCTGCAAGCCGCTCCCACGGGTCAAAGGTGCGTGGGAGCGCCTTCCCAGGCGCGATCTGGGTATCGGGTATCGCAGCTGCAAGCCACTCCCACCGGCCGGGGGTGCGTGGGAGCGCCTTCCCAGGCGCGATCTCGGGTATGGGGTATCGCAGCTGCAAGCCGCCCCCACCGGCCGGAGGTGCGTGGGAGCGCCTTCCCAGGCGCGATCGGGGGTATGGGGTATCGCGGCTACAAGCCGCTCCCACGAGCCGCTCCCACCGGCGCCCGACGCTATATCGGATCTCATATCGCTTCATCGTATATACTGGCCTATTACGCGGTTACCCCGCACCACCCGCCGGTCCCTGCACCGGCCCTCCCCGAGTGTCTCCAGATGCCTGATACCACCTCCTTCGCCCGGCTCGGGCTGCCCGAGCCGCTGACCCTCGCGCTTGATCGCCTGGGCTTCGCCCAGCCCACGCCGGTGCAGAGCGCCTGCATCCCGGCGCTGCTCGGCGGGCGCGACGTGCTTGGCGAGGCCCAGACCGGGACCGGCAAGACCGGCGCCTTCGGTCTGCCGCTGATCGCGATGACCGACGCCGACGACCGCTGCGTACAGGCGCTGGTATTGACCCCGACGCGTGAACTCGCGACCCAGGTGGCCGGCGCCCTCGGCGATTTCGCCACCGGGGTGCCCGGAATCCAGATCCTGCCGGTCTATGGCGGCCAGCCGATGGGCGCCCAGCTGCGCCAGCTGCACGCCGGAGCGCAGATCGTGGTCGGCACGCCGGGCCGGGTCGTGGATCATCTCAAGCGTGGCAGCCTGGTGCTGGACGCGCTGAAGCTGGTCGTGCTCGACGAGGCGGACGAAATGCTGCGCATGGGCTTCATCGAGGACATCGAGTGGATCCTCGAGCAGACCCCGGCCGAGCGTCAGACCGCGCTGTTCTCCGCAACCATGCCGGCGCCGATCCGGCGCATCGCGCACCGTCACCTGCGTGAGCCCGAGGAGATCCGCATTGGCGCCGGCAACGAGGCCGGAGCCGACATCGACCAGAGCTACTGCGTGGTCGACGGGCATCACAAGCCGGAGGCCCTCGCCCGCCTGCTCGAGGTCGAGCCGGACCTCGACGCCGCGCTCGTGTTCGCTCGCACCAAGGCGGCGACCCAGGAAATCGCCGACGGGCTCGCCGCCCGTGGCCACAAGGTCTCCGCCCTGAACGGCGACATGGAGCAGAAGGAGCGGGAGCGCGTGGTGGCCGAACTGCGTGACGGCCGGCTGGATGTCGTGGTCGCCACCGATGTGGCCGCCCGCGGCATGGACGTGCCGCGCATCACCCATGTCTTCAACTTCGACGCCCCGGGCGACGCCGAGGCCTACGTGCACCGCATCGGCCGCACCGGGCGCGCCGGGCGCAAGGGCCGCGCGATCCTGTTCCTGGAGCCACGCCGCCGCCGCATCCTGCACGAGATCGAGCGGCTCACGCGCAAGCCCGTCCGCGCGCACGCGGTCCCGGACCTGAACGCGGTGGCCGAGAGCCGGCAGGCACGATTCGCCGCGCGCGTCGACGCCCTGCTCGCCTCCGGCCATTCCGACCGGCACGACGAACTGGTGGACGTGCTGCTCGCGCGTTGCGGGACCTCGGAGCGGGACCTGGCGCGGGCGCTGGTGGCGCTGGCGACCGAGATGACGCCGCTGCTGCCGCCGGGCGATGCGACCGCGGACCCGCTCACCCGGATGGCCGACGCGGTGGATGGGCGCCGCGCACCGCGCGGCCGGGACGGGAAGGAACGGCGAGGCCGGAGCGAGGCCGCGCAGTCCGCCCCACGCCCGTCGCGCCCGCCTGGCGACGACATGGTGCGCTACTACATGCCAGTGGGCCGCCAGCACGGCATCGGCGCGCGCGAGATCGTCGGCGCACTGACCCACGAGGGCGGACTGTCCGGTGCTGACATCGGCCGCATCGGCCTGATGGATCACTTCAGCCACGTGGACCTCCCGGCGGCGCTGAGCGAGCCGGTGATGCGGCGGCTGGGGCGGATTCACGTGGCCCAGCGCAAGCTGGAGCTGACTCGGGAGAGCCCGGAGATCGCCGGAGACCGCGCCGGACCCGCCCGGTCCGCCGGGCCGCGCGTCCGCGTGGCCTCCGCTCAGGCGGACGCGCCGCGGCGCACGGACCGGCCCGGCAAGCCGGCGCGGCCCAAGACCGGCCGCAGCGTCGGCAAGGCCCCGGAGAACCACAAGCGCCGTCCCACCCCTCGCCCCGCCGCAGGCCGCGGGCGTGGCCCTGCACCGGGCAAGGGCTTCGGAGCCCGCAACGGGGGCACGCTCGCCATCCGCCGCAAGCCGGTCTGACGTCAAGGTTGAAGTGGCGCGGCGCCGAGCCCCCACCCCAACCCTCCCCCGCAAGCAGGGGAGGGGGCTTGCTCCCCTCTCCCGCTTGCGGACAAATCCGCCGGGAGCGGATTTCGAACCGCCGTAGGCGGGCCCGA
>JAGTVE010000076.1 GCA_018224485.1 Thioalkalivibrio sp.
ACCCCCACCGCGCTGAACATCGCCGCGAGCAGCGGCATGGACAGGAATCCGGCAAAGAACCGCGGCGCGAACACCCGGCGGTAGGGGTCGACCGCCATCATCTCCATCGCCGAGAGCTGGTCGGTGGTCTTCATCAGGCCGATCTCGGCGGTCAGGGCGGAGCCTGCGCGACCCGCAAACAAGAGCGCGGTGACCACGGGGCCCAGCTCCCGCACCAGCGACAGGGCCACCGCGCCGCCCAGGGCCTCGGCCGCGCCGAACTTCACAAGCGTGATGTAGCCCTGGTAAGCCAGCACCATGCCGACGAAGAGGCCCGAAACCACGATGATCAGCAGCGAACGGACGCCGACGGAATGGATCTCGGCCAGCGTCAGCCGATACCTGCGTATGACCGCATCCTGGGCACGCAGGACCCGGAAGAGGAAGATCGACGCGCGCCCGAGCAGCGACAGCCAGCTCAGGCCCGCACGCCCGAGATTCGCGAGAAAGTCACCCATTTTTCGATTCGCGGTCGCGCATCAGATCGTCGCGGTAGCTGTCGCCGGGATAGTGAAAGGGCACCGGCCCGTCCGGGCGGCCGTCGAGGAACTGCTCGCTCCACTCCGAGGCCCCCGCGCGCACCTGCTCCGCGGTTCCGGCGTCCATCACGCGTCCCTCCGCGATCAGCACGACATGATCCGAGATCTCCATCGCCTCGGCCACGTCGTGGGTGACCAGCACGCTCGTCAGACCCAGGGTTTGATTGGTGCGCCGGATCAGGGTCACGATCTGTCCCATCGTGATCGGGTCCAGCCCGGCGAAGGGCTCGTCGTAGAGGATCATGTCGGGATCCAGCGCGATGGCCCGGGCCAGCGCCACGCGCCGCGCCATGCCTCCCGAGAGTTCGGCCGGACTCAGGTCGCGCGCCGCACGCAGTCCCACCGCCTCGAGCTTCATCAGCACCAGGTTGCGGATCAACTCCTCCGGCAGGTCCGTGTGCTCCCGCAGCGGAAAGGCGACGTTCTCGAACACGTTCATGTCGGTCAGCAGCGCACCGGTCTGAAACAGCATGCCCATGCGCTTGCGCAGCGCGTACAGCCGGCGGGTCGACAGCCGCGCCACCTCTTCCCCGTCCACCCAGATGCGGCCGCTCTCAGGGCGCAGCTGCCCTCCGATCAGGCGCAGCAGCGTCGTCTTGCCGGTACCGCTGGGACCCATCACGGTGGTCACGCTATGGCGCGGAACCGTCAGGGACAGGCCGTCGAAGACGACCTTTCGCCCGCGCCGGAACACGAGGTCCTCGACCACCACGTGCGGCGTATCGGCGACCCGAGCATCGTTCACCTTGCACCCGTCCTTGCGAAAATCCAGCCGTTGAGTCTGAGAGCGCCCCGGCCCGCCGTCAACCTGCGTGCCGTCCGGTCCGGGACCGGGGACATGCTTCAGCCCCGTTTCCAGGCGAGACCGCTGAGCCGAAGAATGGTCTGGGCCTGTTCGAGTTCCCGCGGGCCGCTGCGGAGGAAGACCAGGGTGTCGCGATCCGGCGTCGCGGCGGCGTGCAGCGACTCGAGCAGGGCCCGCCACTGCCGCGGGTCCAGTCCGGTCTCCGGTTCCAGCACCAGCACCGTCTCAAGCCCGTTCGTCCAGGCCTGCGCGGACCTCGCGCCGGCAACCACCGGGTCGTCCACGCGCCGGAAGACCTGCGCCCGTTCCAGCTGCAATAGGGGTGTGGCGGCCGGGTCCGGGAACAGGAAGCCGCCGAGGCGAGTCTGGAGCCGGTACGCAAGCCGGGCACAGTCGGCGCCCGCGCCCGCCGGGACCTCCAGGTACAGGCGCAGCTCTTCAGGCACCTCCTCCAGCCGGTGGTCATCGCGGGCCCAGCGCGGCCAATGGCGGGCTGGTGACAGCAGCTCTGGCCAGAAGTGGGCGTGATAGGCAAGCCTCCAGTCGGCGGGCAGATCCTCCGGGTAAAAGGACCGCCAGGCGGGGTTCTCATCATCCTCGACCGCGGCCACGCGCAGTCCTCCGCGGCAGGCTTCCGCTGACATCAGGCAATCTCCAGGCGTCGGTTCCCCGCGGATGCTAGCGGCTCGACCCGGCGGCGGAAAGCCTGCAGCGGCCGGGTCGCTGGAAAACAGGATGCCGATACGGGATTATCACCGCATGACCGGCCCGGAAACCGCCTGATGGACGTTCCCCGCACGCACCTGGATTCCGACAACACCCGCGCCCTCGCCCTTGCCGTGATCGCGACCGAGGCCGAGGCGATCGGCGCCCTGGCGGATCGGGTCGACGAGGCCTTCCTGCGTGCCTGCGAGCATGTTCTGGACTGCCGCGGACGCGTGGTGGTCACCGGCATGGGCAAGTCCGGGCACATCGGCGGGAAGTTCGCGGCGACGCTGGCCTCCACCGGTACGCCGGCATTCTTCGTGCACCCCGGTGAGGCGAGCCACGGCGACCTGGGAATGATCACCCGGGACGACACCGTGATCGCGCTCTCCAACTCTGGCGAGACGGACGAACTGCTGATCATCCTCCCGATCATCCGCCGACTGGGGGTGCCGCTGATCGCGCTGACCGGCAACCCGGGATCGCGGCTGGCCCGCGAGGCCACGGTGCACCTGGACGTCAGTGTGGCCCGGGAGGCCTGTCCGCTCGGCCTGGCGCCCACGTCGAGCACCACCGCGGCACTGGTGATGGGCGATGCGCTGGCGGTAGCGGTCCTGGACGCGAGGGGATTCACCGCGAACGATTTCGCCCGCTCACACCCGGGCGGCCGGCTGGGGCGACGCCTGCTGATCCACGTCGGCGACATCATGCGCACCGGAGACGCGATGCCCTGCGTTCATGCCACTGCCCTGCTGCGCGATGCCCTGCTCGAGATCTCGCGCAAGGGTCTGGGCATGGTGGTCGTCTGCGACGACTCGGGCCGGGTGGAAGGCGTCTTCACCGATGGCGACCTGCGCCGCACGCTCGACCGTGGCCTGGACCTGCACCGCCTGACCATCGGCGAGGCCATGACCCGGGACGGCTTCACGGCGCGTGCACAGTGGCTCGCGGTCGAGGCCCTGGAACTGATGGAGAGCCGCCGGATCAACGCCCTGCCGGTCGTGAACGACGAGTTCCGCCTGGTCGGCGCGCTGAACATGCACGATCTGCTCCGGGCCGGGGTGGCCTGATGCCACTGGAATCCGGAGTCCTGCTCGAGCGACAACGCCGGATCCGCCTCCTGATCCTCGACGTGGACGGAGTGCTGACCGATGGCAGCCTGTTTCTCGGAGACGGCGGAGAGCAGTACAAGGCCTTTCACAGCCGCGACGGCCTTGGCATCCGGATGGCCCAGGAGGGCGGTCTGGAGCTGGCGATCCTGACCGGACGCAACTCCGAGGTGGTGCTGCACCGCATGCGCGATCTTGGAGTAAAGCACCTGCTGCAGGGACGCCGGGACAAGGGCGGGGCGCTCGAGGAACTCCTGGGACAGACCGGCTTTGGGCCGGAACAGAGCGCCTTCGTCGGAGACGATGTCGTCGATCTGCCCGCAATGCGCCGGGTCGCGCTCGGCATCGCGGTCGCCGATGCGCACCCGCTGGTCCTGGAACACGCCGACTGGCACACCCGCGAGCGGGGCGGCCGCGGGGCGGTCCGGGAGATCTGCGAGACCCTGCTTGCCGCGCAGGACCGGCTGGAGGGCATCCTTCGTGCCTATCTCGAGGCGTAACGGAGGCCGTCCCCCGCTCCGGGCACGCCGGATGCACGGAGCGGTGCGCGCCGCTGCACTGGTCGTGGCGGTCGCCGCGGCAGTCGCTCCAGCGCCGCCCGCGGCGCTGGAGCCGGACCCCCAGTTCGACATCCTCGGGTTCACGCTGCGCATCACCGACGCAGAGGGTACAGTCACGCATGTGCTGCAGGGGGCGCGCATGCAACAGTTCCAGGACCTCGGCATCCAGCGTGCGCAGGAGCCCAGGCTGGAGCTGCTGACCGAGGGCCGGGTGGACTGGATCTGGACCGCGCCGGCCGCCGTGCATCATCCGGCGGAAGAGCGACTGGAGACGATCGGGATCACCGAGGGCGTTCAGTTGCCCGGCCCGATGAACCCGCGGACCGAGATCGAAACGGCGGACGTGACCATCCTGACCGGAACCCGCGAGGTGATGACCGACGCTCGGGCGACGGTGCTCCGCCCCGGGCTGTTCATGACCGGCGTCGGGATGCATGCCGATGTGCAGGCCGACATCATCGAGCTCAGGCACGAGGTCGAGACCGTCTATGCTCCTGAGGAGACAGAGGAAGATCCGCGATGAAACAACGCACATTGCTGCCACGCATCGCCGCCGGCGCGCTGCGCGGCCTGCTTCTGGCCTGCCTGCCTTCGATCCTCCCCGCCCAGACGCCGACGCTGCCGGTGCAGATCACCGCCGACAGCGCCGAGATGGACGAGCGGCGCGGAATCGGCACCTACACCGGCGACGTCGTGGTCACGCACGGTGACATGACGCTGTGGGCGGACCGCATCGTGATCCACGCTCCGGACCGGCAGCCAACCCGAATGGAGGCCAAGGGCAACCCGGTGCGCGCAGAGGCGCCCGATCCCAACAACCAGCCACGGGTCGCGACATCCCTGGAGATGGAATATCACCTCGACGATGAAGTGCTGGTGCTGCTGGGCGAGGCGCGCGTGCAGACCTTGACGGAGGATGCACGCGGCGAGCGGATCCGTTACGACCTTGCACAGGACGTGATCCGCATCGAAGGCACGCCGGAAGAGCGCGTCCGGATCACCATACAGCCGGGACCCGAATGACGGCTGCCCCGGATCTCAGCGGCCCGGCCGGCACGGAACCGGCCTCCGACGATTGTCTGGTCGGCATCGGGCTGACCAAGCGCTACGGCACGCGCACGGTGCTGGACGGCGCCGATGTCGATGTCGCCCGGGGCGAGGTGGTCGGTCTGCTGGGACCGAACGGTGCCGGCAAGACCACCTGCTTCTACATCCTGGTGGGACTGATCCAGGCCGACGCGGGCCGCATCATGCTGGCCGGCCGCGAGCTCACGCGTGCGCCGGTCCATCTGCGCGCGCGTCTCGGTCTCGGTTACCTGCCTCAGGAGGCATCGATCTTCCGGCGTCTGACGGTCTGGCAGAACCTGCAGGCCGTGCTCGAGTTGCGCCGGGACCTCGATGCGGCCGGACGCCGGGAGATCGGAGACGCACTGATCGAGGAATTCCAGTTGAATACGGTGCGCGACAGTGCCGGGATCGCGCTGTCCGGCGGCGAGCGGCGGCGCGCCGAGATCGCCCGCGCGCTGGCCGGCAACCCGCAGTTCATCTGCCTCGACGAACCCTTCGCGGGGGTGGACCCGATCTCGGTGGTGGAGATCCAGGAGGTGATCGCCCACCTGAAACAACGGGGTATCGGGGTGCTGATCTCGGACCACAACGTGCGCGAGACACTGGGCATCTGTGACAGGGCCTACATCCTTAGCGAGGGCCGCCTGCTCAGCGAGGGCACGCCGCCCGAACTGCTGGCCGACCAGCGCGTGCGAACGGTGTATCTCGGTGAACATTTCCGTCTCTGATCCAGGCCGTCCATGGCAGAGCCCCCGACAGGGGGGTGGCCCGCCACCGGCCGGGTGCCGCGGTGCTGCACCAAAAGGCTGCAAAAAACCGGGCACAGGCAGTAACATGACGGCATGATGAACCGTTTCCCGTCCATGCCCGCCGCATGCTGAAGTCCTCGCTCAATCTGCAGCTCGGTCAGCACCTGACCATGACCCCGCAGCTGCAGCAGGCCATCCGCCTCCTGCAGCTGTCGACGATCGAACTGCAGCTGGAAGTACAGCAGGCCCTCGAGAGCAATCCGATGCTCGAACTCGCCGAGGACACGCCCGCCGAAGAGGCGTCCGGTGAGCCAGCCGATGCCCAGCCGGAAGCGGAACCCGCCGACGACGGCCCGGACACGGAGGCACCGACCGACGACTGGGGTGACGAGCCGTACGCCCCGGGCCTGGGTTCGCAGGGCGCCGGGGTTGATGACCGCGACCCCTTCGAGAACCAGGCGGGCAGCGAGGGCGGCCTGCACGAGCACCTGCTGTGGCAGCTGCACCTGGGCCCGCTGAACGAGCAGGACCGGCGCATCGGGGCGACGCTGGTGGACAGCATCAACGCCGACGGCTACCTCGAGACGGACCTCGAGACCCTTCAGGAAATCCTGGGGGGCGAGGAGACCCTCGGCCTCGACGAGATCGAGGCGGTCCTGCACTGGATCCAGCAGTGCGACCCGGTGGGCGTCGGTGCGCGCGATCTACGCGAGTGCCTGCTGATCCAGCTGCGCGTGCTGCCGGAGGAGACGCCGCTGCGCGCCAGCGCCCTGCGGGTGATCGATGCGGGCATGGAGAGCCTCGGAAGGCATGACTTCCGCACCCTGCAGCGGGAACTCGGACTGGACGAGACGACCCTCGCCCGCGCGATGGAGCTCATCCGCACGCTGAATCCGCGGCCCGGCAGCCAGATCAGCGACCAGGCCCCGGAATACGTGACCCCGGATGTCTATGTGCGCCGGGACCGCGAAGGCTGGCGGGTGGACCTGAACCCGGAGATCGCCCCGCGCATCCGGATCAACAGCCTTTACGCGGGCATGGTGCGGCGGGTCAGTGATGCGCGCGACAGCGCCTTCATGCGCAACCAGCTGCAGGAGGCGCGCTGGTTCCTGAAGAGCCTGCACAGCCGCAACGAGACCCTGCTGCGCGTGGCGCGGGCGATCGTGGACCGGCAGACCGGATTCCTCGAGAAGGGCGAGGTGGCGATGCAGCCACTGATCCTGCGCGATATCGCCGAGGCGCTGGAGCTGCATGAGTCGACCATCTCGCGGGTCACGACCCAGAAATTCATGCACACCCCGCGCGGCGTGTTCGAGTTCAAGTACTTCTTCTCCAGCCACGTGGGCACCAGCGACGGCGGTGAATGTTCCGCCACCGCAATCCGTGCGATGATCCGCAAACTGATCAGCGAGGAACCGCCCAACCGGCCCATGAGCGATTCCCGACTCGCCCAGGTCCTCTCCGACCGGGGCATCAATGTGGCCCGACGCACCGTGGCCAAATACCGCGAGGCGATGAACCTGCCGCCGTCCAGCGAACGCCGGCAGCTGCTCTGAGCCTCGCGGCCCACCAATGCAAGGAGTGTGAGTATGCAGATCAATCTGACCGGCCATCACGTCGATATCACCGACCCACTGCGTGACTACGTTCAGGACAAGTTCGGTCGCCTGGAACGGCACTTCGACCAGGTGATCGACATCCATGTCGTGCTCACGGTGGAGAAGAACCACAACAAGGCGGAGGCCAACCTTCAGGTCAGCGGCAACCACATCCATGCGTATGCGACGCACGAGGACATGTACGCCGCAATCGACGGCCTCATCGACAAGACCGACCGGCAGTTGATCAAGCACAAGGAGAAGATGAAGGA
The DNA here is from genome assembly GCA_018224485.1 of Thioalkalivibrio sp. Lineage (GTDB taxonomy): Bacteria > Pseudomonadota > Gammaproteobacteria > Ectothiorhodospirales > Ectothiorhodospiraceae > Thioalkalivibrio. Next base: position 7,445 of record JAGTVE010000076.1, read on the forward strand.
CCATCACCGCGCCGAGGGCGTGCAGCTCAACCGACAGCAAACCGCCTGAGCAATGCAGATCGCCGATCTCGTCCGGGAGGACCAGGTTTGCCTGGACGCCGGCATCACCAGCAAGAAACGCGCGCTGGAACGGCTCGGTGAACTCCTGGCCGTGGATGACGCCGGTCCCTCGGCCGGCCTGATCTTCGATGCCCTCTCGGCGCGGGAGCGGCTCGGCTCCACCGGTCTCGGCCATGGAGTGGCCATTCCCCACGGGCGCATGGCCGAGATCGAAAAGCCGAGAGTCGGGGTACTGCGGCTGGAGCAGGGGGTGGACTTCGAGGCCATCGACCATGAACCGGTCGACATCCTGATCGCGCTGATCGTGCCGGAGGAATCCACCGGCGAACACCTGGACCTGCTGGCGCAGCTGGCACGCGTGCTGTCCCAGCCCGACAACATCGCCGCGCTCCGGCACAGCACCGACGCCCCCACCCTGCACCTCGCCGCCAGCACCGCCTTCCGCGATGTCTGAACGCCTCAGTCTCGCCGAGCTCGTCGCCGCCCTCGGGCCGCGCACCGGGCTGGTGTACGTTCATGGCGAGGCCGAGGCGCACGACCGGATCCTGCACGAGGCCGACGACGCCGATCTGCCGATGGCCGGTCACTTCAACATGATCCGACCCAACCGCATCCAGGTGATCGGCGATATCGAGGCCCGCCATATCGAGACGCTGCAGCCCGCGGAGCACGAGTGCCTGATCCTGGATCTCGCCGCCACCGGCACAGTGGCCGTGGTCTTCGCAGAGGGCACCTGCCCGTTCGAGACCCTGCCGCCCGAGTGCGGAAATCCCTTGCCCGCGGTCCTCTGCACGAGTATCGGAAGCCACGAACTGATCGGACTGCTGCGCTATTTTCTGCAGAACCGGCTGGCGCGCTCCGTGGTCCGCCACGGGGTATTCATGGAGATCCTCGGGGCCGGCGTGCTGATCAGCGGCGAGTCCAGCGTCGGGAAGAGCGAGGTCGCACTGGAACTCGTGAGCCGCGGCCATCGGCTGATCGCCGACGATGCACCGGAGTTCGCCCGCATCGCGCCGGACATCATCCGCGGGACCTGTCCCCCGCTGCTGCGCGACCTGCTGGAGGTCCGCGGTCTCGGGGTCCTGAACATCCGGGCGATGTACGGAGATTCCGCGATCAAGCGCGGCAAGTATCTACGCCTGATCATCGACCTGCGCGACTGGGACGAGCACGCCACCCTCCCGGACGACCGCATGAACGGCTGCCGGGGAGAGGAGGACGTGCTCGGCCTGCGGATCCCGGTCGTCAGCCTTCCGGTCGCGCCGGGACGCAACATCGCGGTAATGATCGAGGCGGCGGTCCGTGCCCATCTGTTGCGGCTGCAGGGGTACGCGGCCGGGGATGATCTGCGCACGCGGCTGCGTAACCGTCTGGAGTCGGAACCCGCGGTCGCCCAAGGGAACCAGGGCTGACCATGCGGCTGCTACTGCTCAGCGGCCTGTCCGGCTCGGGAAAGACGGTGGCCCTGCACACGCTCGAGGACGAGGGCTTCTTCTGCGTCGACAACCTGCCTCTGAACCTGCTGAACGACCTGATCCAGGAGCTGCGTACGGGAAGCCACCGCAACGATGGAAGGGTGGCGGTCGGGGTGGACGTGCGCAGTGGCCGCGACGCGCTGCAGGGCCTGCCGGAGAACCTGGCGGGACTGCGCGAGCAGGGGCTGCAGGTCGAGCTCGTCTTCCTGCACGCGTCGGACGAGGCGCTGCTGCGCCGCTATCACCACACACGACGCCGGCACCCGCTGGCGCGCAAGGGCGTGCCGCTGGTCGAGGGGCTGGCCCTGGAACGGGAGTGGCTCGGGCCGATCGCCGCGAACGCCGACGTGAGCATCGACAGCAGCGACCTGACCATGCACGATCTGGCCCGGCAGGTGCGGGCCCGCCTGGCGACGCACGAGGCGGGGAACCTGTCGCTCCTCTTTCAGTCCTTCGGGTTCAAGCACGGCGTGCCGGTGGACGCGGACTTTGTCTTCGACGTGCGCTGCCTGCCCAACCCGCACTACGAGACGGGGCTCAGGCATCGCACGGGCCATGAGGCTCCGGTCGTCGCCTTCCTGGAGGCCCATCGCGAGGTCGAGGAGATGTTCGACAGCATCCAGGCCCACCTGCAGCGCTGGCTTCCGCGCTTCGCGGAGGGCCATCGCAGTTACCTGACGGTGGCCATCGGCTGTACGGGCGGACGCCACCGCTCCGTCTACTTCGCCGACCGGCTCGCCGGCGCCTGGCGCGGCGTGCGGAATTTTACCGTGAGCACCCGTCACCGGGAGCTCGACGATCATCTGACGGACGCGGAGTGAAGCGATGTCGGTCGGTCTGCTACTGATCACCCACCAGAACCTCGGAGAGACGCTGCTGCAGACGGCTGGCAGCATGCTCGGTGAGATGCCGCAGGCCTGCGACGCCCTGCCGATGTCGCAAAGCGATGATCCCGAGACGATCGAATCCGCCGCACGGACCCGAATCGGGGCCCTCGACAGCGGTGACGGGGTGCTGATCCTGACCGACATGTTCGGGTCGACGCCGGCGAACGTGGCCAGCCGGCTGGCCCGGGGCTCGAGCCGGCGGGTGATCGCCGGCGTCAACCTGCCAATGCTCGTGCGGGTGCTGAATTATCGTGATCTGCCGCTGAGCGAGCTCGTGAACAAGGCGCTCAGCGGCGGGCACGACGGCATCCTGCTCTGCGACCAGGAGTGTTCGGATGCCGCAGCGCGCAGTGCCCATCGTTAACCGGCTCGGCATGCATGCACGGGCCGCCGCCAAGTTCGTGGGACTCGCGAGCCAGTACCAGGCCAACGTGCTGGTGAGCCGCCAGGGACGCGAGGTGAACGGCAAGAGCATCATGGGCGTGATGATGCTGGCCGCCGCGCAGGGCACGGAGGTCGAGATCCGCACCGAGGGCGCCCCCGACGCGGAAGACGCGCTGGAGGCCCTGAGCGACCTGGTGGCCAACCGCTTCGGCGAGGAGAGCTAGCGCGAAAATCGCGCACTCTCCTCTCCCCCGCTTGCGGGAGAGGGGCCGGGGGTGAGGGCCGGGGGTGAGGGCCTTGGAGCGAGCCCGATCACAGCGGCAGGCCCTGCAGGACCGCGAACCAGAGCGGCAGCGTGACCAGGGAGACTGCGGTGGTTAGGGTGACTGCGGCCGCGTAGAACCCGGTGTCCAGACCGAAGCGGTCACAGAACACCAGCCCCAGCACCATCGCGGGCATCGCGGTCTCCAGGATCGTCGCGATGCCCGGCACGCCCTCGAGCCCCAGACCGGCCGCGAGACCCAGGGCCACCAGCGGCGCGAGCAGCAGCTGGATCACCGTCACCGCCGCGAGCGCCGGCGCATCGGCCGCGCGGAAGCGGTCGAAGACCAGCGCCAGGCCGACCGAGAACAGCATCAGCGGTGTGACCGCGTGGCCGAGAAAGCCCAGCCACTCGTCCAGCCAAACAGGCAGGGGCGTGCCGGTCAGATTCAGGGACACCGCAAGCAGCGCGGCCCAGACCGAGGGCACTGCGAGAAGGCCCCGCAATGGCGACACCGCCCGGTCCCCGCGATCCCCGTAGTGCCGTCCGATCAGCACGCCCACCGTGAGCAGCATCGGCAGCGCAGCGAAGAGGTCGAACTGGATCGCGACTGCCCGCCCCTCGTCCCCGAAGAGGCGGTCGAGGATCGGCAGACCGAGGTAGACCGCGTTCGGCCACGCGGCCACCAGGAACATGGCCCCGGTTGCAGCGCGGCTCGACAGGCAGACGCGGCAGGCCAGGCCCGCCATCGCCAGTGCCGCGAGCACCGTCAACCCGGCCACCGCGGCAATCTGCACGGAGACCAGGCCCACCGGGGCCGCCCAAAGCACCTTCAGCACCAGCGCCGGCAGCAGCAGGTAGTAGACCAGCGTGGTCAGCACACGCCGGGTCTCGTCGCCGTCCAGCCCCCCGGGCCGAAGCCGGCTCCATGCCACGCCGCAGGCGATCAGCGCGCCCATCTGGGCCATCACACCCAGCACGAATGTGCGCGCCCGCCGCGGGCGTCAGGCCTCCGTCAGGCGCCTTCGGCACCCTCCTGCTGGCGGCGGATGTCCTCGTGCACCTGCGCCATGTCCAGGGCCTTGACCTTGGCGATCACGTCATCCAGCTGCCCTGCACTGAGCATCCCGGGCTGCGAGAAGATGATCACCTGCTCGCGGAAGATCATCAGGGTGGGGATGGACCGGATCTGGAAGGCGGCGGCCAGTGACTGCTGCTCCTCGGTGTTCACCTTCGCAAACGCCACGCCTTCGTGCTGCTCCGAGGCCGCCTCGAAGGTCGGTGCAAACGCCCGGCAGGGTGCGCACCACGGTGCCCAGAAGTCGACGACCACGATGTCACTGCCGGTCACGGTGGATTCAAAGTTTTCCTGGGTCAGTTCCTGAACAGCCATCGGATGCTCCCGTTAAGTCTTGCGCCGACCATACCAGCACACGCTGCTGCTGTCAGGGATTCTGCGCGGCCATCATGGCTGCCCGCAGGCGCTGAAGCCGCTGCAGGGGGTCGTCCTCCTCCAGCAGCTCCTGCCTGATCCGGAGGTCCAGCGGAAGCAGTTCCACCAGCCGGCCGGCCACCCATGCGGCATCGCCGATGCTGCGCTCGAGATGGGACCAGGGCGCACCGAGCTGCTCGAGCAGGCGGTCGAGCAGTCCGGAGAGCGACGCATATTCCACCGGCAGTTCAACTGGCGGCCATTCCTCCAGCGGCGCGATCTCCGCCACCAGGAGGCCATCGGGCCGGCGCTGGTGCGACCCCAGTCGCACGCGCTCCCGACCGCTGGCCAGGATCCCGAGCAGGCCGTCGGCCCGCTGTTCCCAGTCGATGATCTCCGCGCGCGTGCCAATGTCGAAGAAGTCGGTATCCGGCGCCGTTTCGGTCCCCTGGCGGATGGCCACCACCACGAAGCCATCACCACTGCGCATGCATTCCCGGACCATGTCGATGTAGCGCGTCTCGAAGATACGCAGCGGCAGCAGTCCGCCCGGGAACAGCACGGTGTTCAGCGGGAACAGCGGGACGGTCCTCACTTGCCCTCCGCATGGGCCGGCGCGGTCCCCCAGCGGGGTCCGAGTTCGTGGGCGATCTCAAGGTGGTCCAGCACCCGTGCGGTCATGAAGTCCACCAGATCGTCCACGGTCCGCGGACGATCGTAGAAGGCCGGGTTCGCGGGCATGATCACCGCCCCCATGCGGGCCAGGCGCAGCATGTTCTCGAGATGCACCTCCGAGAAGGGCGTCTCGCGAATCACCAGCACCAGCTTCCGCCGTTCCTTCAGCACCACGTCGGCGGCGCGCTCGATCAGGCTGCGCGACGCGCCGCTGGCGACGGCCGACAGGGTCGCGGTCGAGCAGGGGCAGACCACCATCGCGCGGGGCGCCGAGGAGCCGCTGGCCACCGGGGCCGTCCATTGCTCCGGACCGTAGCAGCGGATCTGGCCCGCTTCGGCGTCGAAGCGCTCGGCGAAGAAGCGCGCGATCTCCGCGGGCCTTCCGGGCACGGCGAGGTCGGTTTCCAGACCCAGCACCACCTGAGCGGGACGGGACAGCATCAGGTGCACCGGGACGCCCGCCCGCACCAGGCATTCGAGCAGTCGGATGCCGTACTGCACGCCCGATGCGCCGGTCAGGGCGAGGGCCAGATCAGATGCCGCCATCCCGGGTCTCCCGAAGGCGTGTCAACAGGGTCTCGTGGATGCCACCGAAGGCACCATTGCTCATGATAACCAACCAGTCGCCGGGACGCGCGGCACCCACCATCGCCTCCGCGATCTCTCCGATCGCGGCGGACAGGTACAGGCGCGTGCCCAGGCGTTCGCGGACCCCCGCGGGAGACCAGCGCAGCTCGTCGGGCAGGAAGAGGAAGACACGGTCCGCGTGCTCCAGGGCCCCACCCAGTGTGTCCGCGTGCACCCCCATACGCATCGTGTTCGAACGCGGTTCGAGCGCGACCAGGAGCCGGCCCTCCTTCGGCATCGCCGCACGCAGACCCGCAAGGGTCACGCCGATCGCAGTGGGATGGTGGGCGAAATCGTCGATCACCCGGATGCCTCCCACCTCGCCCCGCACCTCCTGGCGGCGCCGCACCCCGGAGAACCGGCACAGGGCCTCGATGCCCCCTGCCAGCGAAACGCCAGCGTGGCGGGCGGCACCCAGTGCCGCCAGGGCGTTCTCGATGTTGTGCGCGCCGGTCAGGGACCAGCGAACCTCGCCGACCGGTCGCCGCCCGGCCCGAACCTCGAAGCGCGAACCCTCCGGATTCAGCGCGCGGGCGTCCAGGTCCGCCGCGCTGCCCGCGCTGAAACGGACCACCGGTGTCCAGCAGCCCTGCTCCAGCACCCGCTCAAGCGAGGGACTCGCGGCGTTCACCAGGACCTGGCCCTGCCCCGGTACAGTACGCAGCAAGTGATGGAACTGCCGCTCGATCGATGCCAGATCAGGGTAGATATCCGCATGATCATACTCGAGATTGTTCAGGATCACGGTTCGCGGCCGGTAGTGGACGAACTTGGCGCGCTTGTCGAAGAAGGCGCAGTCGTACTCGTCGGCCTCGATCACGAAGAAGGCACCCCCGCCGAGCCGTGCGCTGACTCCGAAGTCCTGCGGCACGCCCCCGATCAGGAATCCCGGATCCAGCCCCGCGGCCTGTAGCACGAAGGCGAGCATGCTGGCGGTCGTGGTCTTCCCATGCGTCCCGGCGACGGCCAGCACCCAGCGCCCCTGGAGGATGTTCTCGGCCAGCCACTGCGGTCCCGAAACGTAGGGCAGACCGCGGTCCAGCATCGCCTCCACCACCGGCAGTCCACGGCGCATCACGTTGCCGACGACGATCAGCGCCTCGCCGGGGAGATCCTCGGGCCGGTAGCCCTCGCAGTACGGAATGCCGGCCTGGCGCAGCTGCCCATCCATCGGGGGATAGAGGTTCTGGTCGGCGCCCGAGACCTTCACACCGGACGCGGCCGCCAGCTGGGCCAGACCGCCCATGAAGGTTCCGCCGATCCCGAGCACGTGGATCGGCGGGCTCATATCCCGGCAAGCCCCAGCGCCAGTTGCGTCACCACACTGGAGAGGACGACGAAGCCCAGCGCAATCGCCACGCCCGTCATGCGTCCCGCAAGGTCGAGCGCCTGCTGGAGGATGTGACCGAAGGCCAGCAACAGCCAGACCACCAGCCCGAGATAGACGATCAGTGCCGGCATCGAGACCTCCCCCTCAGCCAGATCCGGCGGAAAGAGGCCGAGCAGCACCGCCATCACCAGTCCCAACAGGGCGCTGACGCCGACCATCGCGGTGTAGGTCTGCATCCAGCGCGCGGCCTTTCCCTGCAGACCCAGCACCGCCAGCACGAACAGGTACAGCACCGCGAGGTCGAGCACGCTGAGAAACAGGCTGGTCGCGAACCCGTACATCGGCGCGGCGATCAGGATGCCGGAGAACACCGATGCCCCCATCCAGAACATCAGTACGCCCTGATCCGCCATCAGGTCCTGCGGTCCCCGGCGCAGGCGCAGTATCTCCAGCATCGGGACAACGGTGTTCAGGCTCATCAGAACGCCTCCTCAGCTTCCAGCGCCTCCAGGGCCTCGAGCTCTTCCAGCTCGTCCAGGTCGTCCAGCCACGCCTCGTCGTCCACCACCTCGCCATCACGGACCAGGAATTCCCGGCGCTGCAGCCAGAGATCCCGCACCGCCACGTAGCGGTCCTCCGAGTAGGCGTCCAGCAGGTCTTCGGTGGCCAGAAGACCGGCCCTCGCGTGCACCACATCGAGCACCAGGAGGACCGCGAAATTGTCGCGCAGCTCGCGCGACCCGCTGACCGTGTAATTGCGGGGATTGGTGTAGAAATCGACCACCAGCGCAGGGGCCTCGCGGGCGCTGCTCGGCCCCAGGAACGGAAGCTGGAGGTAGGGACCGGCAGGTACGCCCCAGACGCCGAGCGTCTGCCCGAAGTCCTCGTTGTGCTTGGCCAGTCCCATCGGGCTGGCAACGTCGATCAGGCCGAAGACGCCGAAAGAGGAATTGAACAGGATCCGTGCCGTATCGGAGGCGGCGTTGTGAAACTTGCCCTGCAGCACGTTGTTGAAGGCCACTCTGAAATCGTCCAGGTTCGAGAAGAAATTGCCCACGCCGGTCTGCAAGGGGTCAGGGAGTTCCGAGTAGACCTCGGCCGCCGGCTTCAGCACGGCCCGGTCCAGCCGGTCATTGAAGGCGAATACCGCGCGATTGTAGGGCTCCAGCGGATCCTCGGGATGGCGATCCTCCGACGGGACGCTTGCGCAGCCGGAGAGAAGTGCGAGCAGCAGCAGAAGGGCCACGCTCCGGTAGGGCCTCGGGAGGTGCTTGTGCATCCGGTCCTCGATTGTCGTTCCATGCGTCCACCGGGTGGCACGGCGCACCGGTGCCCCAGAACCCCGGCGCGCCGCCCTCAGCCCTGGGAGCGGTTGCGGACGGCCGCGGTGCGCAGGCGCAGCGCGTTGAGCTTGATGAAGCCCGCGGCATCCTTCTGGTCAAAGGCGCCGGCGTCGTCTTCAAAGGTGGCGATCGCGTCATCGAACAGGCTGTCCGACTCCGAGCGCCGACCGGCGACGATCACGTTGCCCTTGTACAGACGCAGGCGCACGCTGCCATTCACCACCGACTGGGTCTGGTCGATCGCGGCCTGCAGCATGCGCCGCTCCGGGCTCCACCAGTAGCCGTTGTAGATCAGGCTCGCATAGCGGGGCATCAACTCGTCCTTCAGGTGCGCAACCTCGCGGTCCAGTGTCAGGGACTCCAGCGCGCGACGCGCCTTCAGCAGGATGGTCCCACCCGGTGTCTCGTAGCAGCCGCGCGACTTCATCCCCACATACCGGTTCTCGACCAGGTCCAGCCGCCCGATCCCATTCTCGCCACCGATGCGGTTCAGTTCGGACAGCAGCTGCGCCGGGGTCAGCGGCATGCCGTTCAGCGTGACCGGATCCCCCTGCTCGAAACCGATCTCCATCGTCGTGGACACGTCGGGGGCGGCCTCCGGTGACACGGTCCAGCGCCACATGTCCTCCTCCGCCTCGACCCAGGGGTCCTCCAGCGGGCCGCCTTCGTAGGAAATGTGCAGCAGGTTCGCGTCCATCGAGTATGGCGACTTCTTGCCCTGCTTCGCGAAGTCCACCGGGATGCCGTGCTGCTCGGCGTAGGCCATCAGCCGCTCGCGCGAGGTCAGGTCCCACTCGCGCCAGGGTGCGATCACCTGGATACCGGGTGTCAGCGCATAGGCGCCGAGTTCGAAGCGGACCTGATCGTTGCCCTTTCCGGTCGCGCCGTGCGCGATCGCATCCGCTCCGGTCTCATTCGCGATCTCGACCAGGCGGCGCGCGATCAGCGGCCGAGCGATCGAGGTACCCAGCAGGTACTCGCCCTCGTACAGCGTATTGGCCCGGAACATCGGAAACACGTAATCGCGCACGAATTCCTCGCGCAGATCCTCGATGTAGATATGCCGCACCCCCAGCGCCTCGGCCTTCGTGCGGGCCGGCTCCACCTCCTCGCCCTGCCCCAGATCCGCGGTGAAGGTGATCACCTCGCAGTCATAGGTCTCCTGCAGCCACTTCAGGATCACCGAGGTATCCAATCCACCCGAATAGGCCAGCACCACCCGGGAAACATTCGCTTTCATCAAGGCTTCCTTCTCTATCAAACGCCGCTCGTTACGTTCTGTGCCCGCGACCTTTGCGTCGTCCGGGACCGCCCGGCTACCCTCAGGGGCAGATCCCGCCGCTGAAGCGGAACCCGCCGCCGGGTAGCATCCCCGGTCCGGATACGCTCAAGCCATCCATGGCCGCCAACGGTCCGCACCGGGGACGCCACCCAGCGGCTCAAGCCGTGCCCAGTCTAGTGGGCCATGCGGAACGCTCGCTACTGTCACACCACCAGGCCCAGCATGCAAATGCCCGACCTTGCCCCGTGCGACGCTGTTCACGGGATCAGCTCGATGGTGGGCCCGCTGCGCTTGGCCCACCCTACAACACCCACCGCTACCGCCCCAGGCACGGCCCAAGAACACACGTTGCCCCCAACGCTGAGGGCG
>JAGTVE010000077.1 GCA_018224485.1 Thioalkalivibrio sp.
AGCATCAGGTTGGCGAAGCGGAAGACCAGCAGGTTGCGGACCATCTCCTTGCCCAGGTAATGGTCGATGCGGTAGATCTGCTCCTCGTCGAGGAATCGGCTCAGGCGCCGCTGCAGCGCCTGAGCGCTGTCGAGGTCGTAGCCGAAGGGCTTCTCGATCACGACCCGTCGCCAGCTGCCGTCCTCCGTCAACAGGCCGGTGCGGCTGAGATTCTCGGTCACCACGCCGAACTCGGCGGGACGGATCGCCAGGTAGATCGCGAGGTTGTCGGGAAGATCGGAGCGTTCACCGAGCCATTCGGCCAGCCGGTCGTACATTCCGGCATCCGTGATGTCGCCTTGGAAGTAGTCCTGGCGGTTCTGCATCCGCTCGAGGACCGTCGGCTCGATCGGGCCGTGCACGTTGCCTTCGAGCATGCGGCGCATCTCCTGCAGCCAGCGTTCCCGGTCCCAGGGCCGCCGCCCGGTCGCGATGATCCTCAGGGCGTCCGGCAGTCGCCCAGCCGCCTCCAGCTGGTACAGGGCCGGCATCAACTTCACCTGCGACAGATTGCCGGTGGAGCCGAAGATCACGAAGGTGCAGGGGCTCAGGGCGGTCTCCATCGCTCAGACCTCGTAGGTGGACGAGGCGACGCTGCCGCCGCGACCGGTCCAGTTGGTGTGGAAGAAGGTGCCGCGCGGACGGTCGATGCGTTCGTACATGTGGGCGCCGAAGTAGTCGCGCTGGGCCTGCAGCAGATTCGCCGGCAAACGCTCGCTGCGGTAGCCGTCGAAATAGGCGAGGGCGGAGGCGAAGGCGGGCGTGGGAATCGCGTGTTCCACCGCGAGCATCACCGCGCGGCGCCAGCCGGCTTCGGCCTGTTGCAGGGCCCGGGCGAAGAAATCGTCGAGGACGAGGTTGGCAAGCTGCGGATCCGTGTCATAGGCCGCCTTGATGTCGTTGAGGAAGGTGCTGCGGATGATGCAGCCCCCGCGCCACATCAAGGCGACGTCACCGTAGTTCAGCTCCCAGCCGTGGTCCCGCGCGGCCTCGCGCATCAGCATGAAGCCCTGCGCATAGGAGATGATCTTCGATGCATACAGGGCATCGTGCAGGGCGTCGAGGTGATCCGCGGGCTGGGCGGATGCCGGGCGGTGGGGCAGGCCCAGCACGCTGGCCGCATGCACGCGTTCGTCCTTCAGCGAGGAAAGGGCACGGGCGAAGACCGCCTCGCCGATCAGGGTCAGCGGCACGCCGAGCTCGAGCGCGCTGATCCCGGTCCATTTGCCGGTCCCCTTCTGGCCCGCGGTGTCCAGGATCCGGGTGACCAGCGGGGTGCCGTCCGCGTCCCTGGCGGCGAGGATGTCGGCCGTGATATCGATCAGGTAGGAGTCGAGCACGCCCTGATTCCAGTGGGCGAAGACCTCCGCCATCGCGTCATGATCCATGTCCAGCGCGCGGTCCATCAGGGCGTAGGCCTCGCTGATGAGCTGCATGTCGCCGTACTCGATGCCGTTGTGCACCATCTTCACGAAGTGTCCGGCGCCATCGGGACCGATCCAGCGGCAGCAGGGTTCGCCGTCGACCTTGGCCGCAATCGCCTGGAAGATCTCGCGCACCAGCGGCCAGGCCTCGGGGTCGCCACCGGGCATGATGGACGGGCCGTGGCGCGCGCCTTCCTCACCGCCGGAGATGCCGGTGCCGACGAAGTGGAGTCCGTGCTCGCGCAGCTCCCGGGTGCGCCGGGTGGAATCGGGATAGTGCGAGTTCCCCCCGTCGATGATCACGTCTCCCGGTTCGAGCAGAGGCACGAGCGCCTCGATGAACTCGTCCACCACCGCGCCGGCCTTCACCATCAGCATCACCTTGCGCGGTCGCGACAGGCTCGCCACGAGGTCCTCCATGCTGTGGCAGCCGATAACGGATTGCCCCTGTGCGGGACCATCGAGAAATTCGTCGACGCGGCTGGTCGTGCGATTGAATACCGCCACCCGGTAGCCGTGATCCGCCATGTTCAGCACCAGGTTCTGGCCCATCACTGCAAGCCCGATCAGGCCGATGTCTGCGTTCGCCATGCTCTCGCCTCCTGAAATTGCGCGGATCGTTCCATGTCACGGCCTTGGCTCGCGTTGCCGAGCGCGGCCACGGTCGTCGGCGTTCCCGATCCGGCACCGGTGCACGCCCGGTGCTGGTGGGGAACGGATTGCGGCGGTCCGTAATGCGTCGATTGCCCGGTCTCATGCCGAACTTGAGCGGGCGTTGGGGAGACCTCAGTCGTGCTGGATCGAGTCCACCAGGAGGTCAAAATTCGCCTCCTGTTCAACCACTGCGCGATCCGGACCGGTGAACTTGAAGAATACCGCGCCTTCAGGCCCTTCCACGATCGCCCCGATCAGCCGATATCCGGGACGCAGGTCCGCGCGCGGTGCCATGGGCCCGGCAGCCGCGTTGTAGGTGCCGCTGGCGCGGACCAGGGTCACGGGCATTCCATCCACCTCGATGGCCTCGCGCTCGGCGACCTCGCTGGTCGGGCGACCGTCCTCCTGGTCGAACTGATTGAGCCAGCGTTCGACGTTGGCATCAACGGTCCCGCCCTGCTGGGGGCCGAAGTAGAACACCGCTACTTCGCCCGGTTCGCCGTCGTCCTCTGCCGGCGGCGTGCTGTAGGTGGCGGCGCGCATCGGCCGCTGTGCCTGCTTTTCCCAGCCCGCCGGAATCGCCCAGGTCAGGCCCGCCACGGAGTCCGTGCCGGACTCGGCCTGGGCGGGCAGCGCCGGGACCGGGTCCTGGTCTGTGGCGGCGGCGGGCGCCGGGTCGGCGGTTTGCGCCGAGTCTTCGGGCGAGCAGGCGATCAGGGTCAATGTGAACAGCGGAAGGAGCAGCAGGCTGCTTTTCATGTGGATCATGCGGGAGCCTCGCGGGTTTGGCGCGTCGGAAGGACCTGTTCCGCCGGGATTGTCCCGGAGTCGCTCCGGCATCGCAATCGCGA
>JAGTVE010000078.1 GCA_018224485.1 Thioalkalivibrio sp.
CGTTCGTCTTCCAGCTCGCATGGGCCGGAAACGGATGGTGAACCACGAGCCGAAGACTGCATCTCGACGTACCGAAGCGACAGGAGATTTATTCGATGACGACTGGCAAGGTGAAGTGGTTCAACGACCAGAAGGGTTTCGGATTCATCACTCCCGAAGGTGATTCCAAGGACGTGTTCGTCCATTACAGCGCCATCCAGTCCACGGGCTTCAAGTCGTTGACCGAGGGCCAGACGGTGTCATTCGAGATCCAGCAGAGTCCAAAGGGTCCGACCGCCGCACATGTGGTTCCGCAGTAAGACGCACCGTGGCGCTGTCGGCTTCGCGTTAACGTCTGACCTCAATAGAGTGCCGACGCGCAGGTCTCTACCCGGTAACCGGCGAACTCGAGAGCCAGTGCCGGTAACCGGCGCGTCGCCTTGTGGTCGTCCGGCAGGATTACCGTGTCCGTCTTGTCCATTCCATGTCTCCTTACAAAGTCCAGAACATCGGGGGCTGCGTCAGGCCAGGTGACCTCAGGACGAGAGCTTCCGGTACACCCGCTCGACATCCTCGGCCTGGCACAATTCGGTACCCTCACTCAGCAGGGCGGCGGCACCCGCCGCCACCGCATAGCGGCCGGCGTCCTCGAGTGAGCCGCCATCGGCCAGGCGGGAGATCAGCGCGGCCAGAAAACTGTCGCCCGCACCCACCGCGCTGCGGGGCTCCACATCCGGGGCGGGCAGGTGAAAGATGCCGTCACTAGAGTTGAACAGCGCTCCGTCACCGCCAAGGCTCAGCACGACGACCTCCGCCCCGTCATCTTCGAGAATTCGCCGCAACACGTCTTCCTGCTCCTCCCGCGAATCCAGCCTTGCTCCGGTGAGATCGCGGAGCTCCCGCTTGTTGGGCTTCACCAGGAAGACCCCTTCGTCCAGTGCGGCCTCCAGCGCGGCACCGGAGGCATCGACGACGCACCGGGCCCCTGCCCGCTTCGCGAGCCGAGCCACTCGGGCCATGAAGTCGTCGGGAACCCCGTCCGGCAGGCTGCCGCTCGCCACCAGGTACACCCCGTCCGACAGCAGCTCCTCGACGCGATCCAGGACCCCGCGCCACTCCGTGTCCTGCCATTTCGGGCCTTCCAGCACGAAACGGTACTCCTTCCCGGTCGAGCCCTCGTTCACGTTGAAACTCTGGCGGGTGTTGCCCTCGATCTCGATCGCCTGCGTACCCTCCAGCTCGGCCTCCAGCAACTCACGGTACACCTCGCCCATGGCCCCTCCCACGGCAAAGAGGGCCGTGGCCCGGCCTCCCAGGCGGGCGACCACGCGGGCGACATTGACGCCACCGCCGCCGGGATCGAAGCGGGCACCCGAGCAGCGCAGCTTGTCTGTGCTGACCACCTCGTCCACCGAGGTGCTGACGTCGAGGGCGGGATTCATCGTCAGCGTGATGATCGCTTGCATGGCATTTCCTCGGGTTGCTGCATCGGGATGTTCACGCGTACCGCATCCGGGCTACGGCGCTGCGCCTCACTCATCGGGTGCGAGCGCTCTTTCGCGTTCGGCCCGGGCCACGATCCGCTTCACGGCCATGAAGCTGTCCGGGCTCACCGAGATGCTGTCGATTCCCTGCTCCACCAGAAACGCGGCGAACTCGGGATGGTCGCTCGGGGCCTGACCGCAAAGTCCGGTCTTTACGCCGACATCCCGGGCCTTCTCCAGCAGCTCGGCGATCGCGGCCTTCACTGCAGGATCACGGGCATCGAAGAGCGACGCGAGGAAATCATTGTCCCGGTCGACACCGAGTACCAGCTGGGTCAGGTCGTTGGTGCCGATGGAGAAGCCGTCTACCCGCGCCCCGAAGTCACGCGCCAGGATCACGTTCGATGGAATCTCGACCATCATGTAGATCTCCAGGCCCGCCTTGCCGCGCACCAGTCCGTGCTCCGCCATCCTGGCCAGCACGCGGTCGGCCTCATCGACCGTTCGGCAGAACGGAATCATCACCCGGATATTATCCAGGCCGATCTCCTCCCGGGCACGCCGCACCGCGGCACATTCGAGCGCGAAGGCCTCCGCGTACGGTCCGTCCACATAACGGCTCGCGCCGCGCCAGCCGAGCATCGGATTGGCCTCTTCCGGCTCGAAGCCGCGTCCTCCGATCAGGCCGGCATATTCGTTGGTCTTGAAATCCGAGAGCCGGACGATCGCGGGGTTTGGCCACTGGGCCGCCGCCAGCCGGGCGATCCCCCTTGCCATGCGATCGACAAAGAACGCGGAGCCGTCCTCGTAACCCTGCGTCAGCTCGGCAATGGCCTTCTTCGCTGCCTTGTCCTCGACGCGATCCGGGTGCATCAGGGCCAGCGGGTGCACCTTGATGTCATTGCCGATGATGAACTCGATTCGGGCCAGGCCGATTCCCTTCGCAGGCAACCGCCACCAGCGGTAGGCGGCACCGGGGTTGGCGAGGTTGATCATGATGTCGGTCCGCGTGTCCTCGATCTCGTCGGGATCCGTTTCGCTGACCTCCACCTCGGATTCGCCCTCATAGACGAAGCCCCGCTGGCCCTCCGCGCAGGAGACCGTGACCTCCTGCCCGTCCTTCAGGCTGGAGCTGGCATCGCCAGCGCCCACCACCGCCGTCAGCCCCAGCTCACGGGACACGATCGCGGCGTGGCTCGTGCGCCCACCCTGATCGGTGACGATGGCCGCCGCCTTCTTCATCACCGGCACCCAGTCCGGATCGGTCATGCCGGTGACCAGCACGTCGCCCTCGCGAAGCTTGTCACTCTCCTCGGGACTCTTCAGCATCCGAACGACGCCGGTCGCCACCGAGTCGCCAACGGCCACGCCCTCCGCCAGCTTCTTGCCCCGGGACACCAGCTTCCATGAGCGGAACGGTTCGTTGGACTTCTGCGAATGCACCGTCTCCGGGCGCGCCTGCACGATGAACAGGTCCCCGCTCTCCCCGTCCTTGGCCCATTCGATGTCCATCGGCTTGCCGTAATGGGCCTCGATCACGGCGCCCCAGCGGCCCAGGGTCAGGATCTCCTCATCGGAGAGCACGAAGGCGGCGCGCTCCTTCTTCGTCGTCTCGACCGTCCGCGCGGGACTGTCTTCTCCCTTCTTACGGGCATAGACCATCTTGATCGCCTTGCCACCCAGCCGCCTTTCGATGATCGGCCGCAGCGAACCCTCCGGTTTCGCCTGCGACAGCAGCGGCTTGAAGACGTGATACTCGTCCGGGTCCACGCTGCCCTGCACCACCGTCTCGCCGAGGCCCCAGGCGGCATTGATCAGCACCACTCCGGGGTAGCCGGTCTCCGTATCCAGCGAAAACATCACCCCGGATCCGGCCTTGTCGGAACGCACCATCTGCTGGACACCGACGGACAGCGCGATCTGCAGATGATCGAAGCCCTGCCGCTCCCGGTAGGCGATGGCGCGATTCGTGAACAGCGAGGCGTAGCATTTCCGACAGGCCTCGAGCAGGGCCTCGTGCCCCCGTATGTTCAGGAAGGTCTCGAGCTGGCCCGCAAAGCTGGCGCTGGGCAGATCCTCCGCCGTGGCCGAGGAACGCACCGCCACATCCAGCTCCTTCTTGCCGGTCTCGCGGCGCATCTCGTCGTAGGCCTCGACGATCGCGTGTTCGACATCCTCCGGCCAGCGCCCCTCCTCGATCATGCCGCGCACCTCGGCGCCAACGCTTTTCAGGTTGGACTGGTCCGATTTCAGCTTGCCCATGGCCTCGGCGATCGGGTCGCGAAGCCCGTTGTCATCGATGAAGCGCCAGTACGCCGCGGCCGTGGTCGCAAAGCCCCCCGGCACGCGGATGCCCTGTGCCGCGAGGGTCGCGATCATCTCGCCGAGGCTCGCATTCTTGCCCCCGACGTCATCCGAGTCGTTCTGGTTCAGCGCCGATAGTCGAAGAATCCAGGGTTTGTCGCTCATGATTCACGTCCTCCTGTCGTGTGTGGCAGTCCCCGGGTGGCGAACGGGACGATGAAGGCCCCCTCCCCCGCTTGCGGGGACAAATCCGCCGGGAGCGACTCGAACCGCCGAAGGCGGGCCCGAAGGGCGGAGGGCAGGATGCCCGGAGTAACGGTTGGGGTGGGGGTGCGGCGTCGGATCCGGCCCTCACCCCCGGCCCCTCTCCCGCTTGCGGGAGAGGGGAGAGCTACACGATTTTCACGCTAACTCGTAGGAGCGGCCTCCGGCCGCGATCGGCCGGCGAGGCCTAGCCCCGGGAGCATCGCGACCAGAGGTCGCTCCCACGGGCCCTTGGCTGGGCCAGGGGAGGGCGCCTGGCTGGGTTGATACTCTCTCGGATTCACTTTATGAACGGCACGTCCGCGATGCTCTCAGGGGTGACCCGCTCCATGCAGTTCCGAAGTTCGCCGTCGGGCCCCGCGCAGTTCAGCACGTCGTTCAGCAGTACGCGACCGATGTCCGCGCAGGCGAGGCCGCTGATGGCGAACACCCGGACGCTGGTCCGGCCTGCCGCCAGGGGGGCAGCGTCCACCGCCAGCCGCCGCGCGATCACGCCGTCCGTGTCGAACATCACCAGGTCGAGCCGCAGTGCCTCGAAGGACTGCTCGCCGCGGTTCTCGAGCACGATGTAGGCGCGGCATGCGTCGCCGTCGGGCTCCAGCTTGTTCAGCTGGATGTTCACGGACCCGGCATTCTGGGCGAGCCCAAGGGCCGGAGCGAGCGCCCAGACAGCAATCAGCAGCAGGGCGATGCCTCGGCCGAGGCGGAACGAGCGGTGTGACGCAATGGCAGGACGCATGAGTGGTCTCCTTGCTGGTTGGATGTTCGGGCCGGTGCAGTGACCCCAGCGGGATGCCGGTCGCTCCGTGCCGCATTCGGGTTCGTTGTGCGGGTCAGCGTTCCAGACGGAATTCTATCGGTATCCGCAACCGGAGCAGGTCGGTCTCCAGCTCCGGCGGGATCGCGGGCAGTGGCTGCGCGCGACGAATCAGGTGTTCGACGGTGTTGTCCAGGATCGTGTGCCCGGAGCTTCGCACGATCGCGTGGTTCAGCACCATGCCGTGGCGATTGAGCGTGAAGGCGAGCCAGACGGTACCTTCCTCACCGCGTCGCTGGGCGATTCGGGGGTAGTCCTTGTGCCGGTCCAGCCAGTCCCTGAGCGTCGCGAAATAGCGTTCCTCGACTCCCGCGACCTCCCGCGTCCAGGTTGTGGGCTGCGGCGCGGGTTGCTCACTGGCTGCGTCCTCGTCGCGATCGGGCGCGACCTCTGCCGCGGTCCCAGTCGGCTGTGCGGCCTCGCGGGCCCCGGTGACGGTCTCCGGGCCAAGGGGAACGGCGTCGACCGATGGGATCGTCTCAGCGTCCGCGCTCGGCGGTGGCCCGGTCGCTGCCGATTCCGGCTCGCTGACCGATGTGGCCGCCACCGGCACCGGATCCGCGGGCATTGCGGAGGCGATAGTGCCGGGTACATCCCCGGCGGTGGTGGCCTCCTCGATGCTCGCAAGCGGGGCGCTTTCCACGGGTTCCGGTGGCAGCGGCTCCACCAAAGGCGCGGGCGCCGCGGATGATGCCGGTGCGACCGGCTGGACTGCGCGCTCCGGCGCGGCAGCGGTGACGGCCTCGATGGGAGCGGCCGGCGATGATGTCGGGGTGGGCTCTGGTGCAATGGACTGGATTGCGGGCACCGGCGCGAGTGCGGTGACACTCTCGACTGGAGTCGCGGCGAGCATTGGCGGGGAAGTCTCGCGTGTCACGGGCTGGAGCGCGGCTTCCGGTTCGAGTGCGGCGACGGTCTCAATCGGCAGGGCCGACGGTTCCGCGGGGGCGGGCTGCGAGCGCGCGACGAATGGGGGCGGCGGTTCGGGCCCAGCGACCGGAACCTCGTCCACCAGTTCTGCGCTGGTGGGGAATGACGGTGTGGTCGCCGCCGCCGGCGGCGACGGTTCGGGCGCCGGGCTCGCTTCCACCAGCTCTGCGATGGGCGCCGGCTCGCGGGCGCGGGAGACCTCCGCAGGATCC